>CAMIVR010000009.1 GCA_946402065.1 uncultured Brevibacillus sp.
AGTTTCGTATTGCCTAAAAAGTGATTTTGAACATACTTAGATTTTCAAGATAGAAGCAACGATTGAGCGTGGAAGAATCGTTGCGCCAATCCCGTCAGCGACAAGGGAAAGGATGATGGTGGCATTTGTGCACTCACCAATTACATTCATTTCGAAACCAAGACGCCGGCATTCATTTTCAATTAGTTCAAAGTAACCTATGTCTTTCCCATTGCGTAGTAACACGAGTGGCATATCACCTATTTCGTTTATAGGTATCGCAGTTTGCGAAAAATCTTCAGCCCAGTGGGAGGGCAGCGCCAAGACGAATTCCTCTCTGTCCAACTGGATCATCGAAACACGATCGTTGGCAAGCGGTGGACGCACAAAGGCGATTTCAATGTCGCGATCCTCCAACAGCTGGCTCAAGTATGACGGTGAGCCTTCCCACAACTTAAATGTAACCAGGGGATAATGTTCCCGAAAGTAGCGAAGTCGTTTTGACAAGTACGGAATACAAGATGTGAGCGTACCAATTGAGAAAACTCCTCGCAGGCCTTCCTCGTTTTCCTTAATTTCCTTTATCGTTTCGTCGAATTGAGACAGCAGGTTGATCGCTCGTTTATACAAGAGCTTGCCAGATACAGTTAACTCCAGACCCCGGCGGTTTCGCTCGAGTAAAGTCGTGCCCAACTCTTCCTCCAATAGCTTAAGCTGTTTGCCTAATGGCGGCTGTGCCATATGCAGTCGCTTTGCAGCGCGAGTAATTTGTCTCTCCTCAGCAATCGCAACGAAATATCGAAGTTGTTTCACATCCAATCGAACAAGCCCCCTGTTTACAAACTTTTTTCGTTCTCCGATCAAACATTATGAATATTTTTAGTATAATACATTCCGTTATACAATGAAAGCGCGATCATTTGTAACCTTTGAATGTAAGAATCGGAAAGGAGAATAAACAATGACTACTAATGCAAACAGAAAAAGCAGAATCAAAAGCGATAGGCACGCAGGTGTACTAGAGGCATTGTGTGAACGGGTGCTTTCCACACGTAATGAAATTGGGAAAAAATGGCCCTATCATGCAGAGCCAGCTACCGGCAAATGGGAGTTAACGGAGGATGGGGACTGGTGTGATGGGCACTGGATTGAAATGTTACGGATGACTGGTGATTTGCTAGGTCGGCGCGACTTGATCGATGAGGCGTTGGAGCGAACGGAACGAGTGCGGTACAAACTTGAAAAAGATGACCAGTTCCGTGGGCATCGATTCTACTATTCGGCAGCGCGGTTGTGGGCGACTGAACGAGAGGAAGCAATGAGGACACTCGCTTTGGCAGCGGCTTACAGTGTACGAAGCATGGCAATGGGGGTAAACGGGGCCATGCCGATTGGTACAGAAGTGCAAGTGAAATCTACTACACTTGCGAGTAGATCGATTGTTGCGATCGATAATTTGCACCCGAATTTGATTCTCGATTGGTGGGCGTTGAAAGAAACGGGAGATCAAACCTTTGCGCGTGGTGCAAGACGGATGTTCGAAGTCGTTGAAAAGTATTTTTTGCGCCCAGATGGATCAACAATCGAATTTATTGAATTTGATCCGATAACAGGTGCTCCTTTACGTGAATTCACATTATTAGGATACAATGATGAGTCTTGTTGGAGTCGAGGACAAGCTTGGGCTATTGCAGGTTCATTGATTGCTTATGAGCATACAGGAGATTCGTATTACCTCGATCTCGGAAAGAAATTTTTTGATTATTGGTGGAATGAATGTGGTGAGAACATTCCGCCTTATGACTTTAAAGCCCCAAATCGCCAGCACATGCCGATCGATACGTCAGCTTCGGGAATCGTCACATCTGCATTGGCAAGAATCGTTACAAGTGATGATCACTCGCAACAAGTAACACATTTTACAGAACGCCTAGAGCCGATGCTCGACGCTCTATGTGCTTATGTGACACCAATAGGTGAGACTGATCGCCGTCCTGCTGGAATGTTGATAAATGGCTGTTTTAATCAACCGAAACAATATGCGTACAATCATGAACTTATTTGGGGAAATTTCTATTTGATGGAGACGCTTTATTGCTTAGAAAAGGGAGGAATGCCTTGTTAACAGCCAAAGACTGTATGTTCAAATTGACTGGAGGAGGATCGTACCATGAAGGCGAATCAGGCGATTGATCAAGCGAAATTTAATCGATTTCATTTGACTCTCATCATTTGGTGTTTCTTAGTTATTGTGTTTGATGGATATGATGTCGTCATATACGGTTCTGTGGTGCCCTCACTTATGCAGGAATGGTCGCTTACACCTATTGAAGCTGGAGCGATTGGCAGCTACACTGCGATCGGTACAGCAGTTGGTGCGATTCTTTTCGGATTATTAGCCGATAAAATCGGTCGAAAAAAAGTGGTTTTACTCTGTGTGACCCTGTTTAGTCTATTTACCGTCTTGGGTGGTTTGGTGAACAATTCAACCATGTTTAGCGTGTTTCGTGTGATTGCCGGGCTAGGAATCGGTGGGGTTATGCCAAATGTCATTGCCTTAACAGCGGATTATGCCCCGAGGGCCATCCGAAATGCGCTTGTCTCCTTTGTCTTTATTGGCTATTCGGTCGGCTCGATGCTCGCTGCACTTGTGAGTAAAAGTTTCCTACCCACAGTGGGCTGGAAACCGATTTTTTGGGTGGGTGGAATTCTGCTGCTCTTCTTGCCATTCTTACTGAAGGTATTGCCAGAATCAATCAGCATCCTTTTAGCCAAAGGGAAGGATGCGGAATTACAAACGGTTCTTATGAGGGTTAATCCTGATTATAAGCCGCAACAAAATGAGAAATTTGATCGCCCTGAGGGAAAAGAACAAGGGGCATCGATTATGAAGCTTTTTGAAAATAAGCGGTCTCTTAGTACGTTAATGTTTTGGATCTGCTTTTTCAGTGCGTTTGTGTTGATTTATGCACTAAATACATGGCTTCCCAAATTAATGATGAACGCCGGTTACGATTTAGGGTCGAGCTTGATGTTTATGGTTGTTTTAAATGCAGGGGCCATCATCGGAACAATTTTGCTGGGGAAATTGACAGATAGATGGGGCTTTAAAAAAGTATTGGTACCACTCTATGCAGCAGGGGGAATTGCCTTTATTCTTCTAGGGTTTATGACGAATATTACCGTTATCTATCTATTAATTGCCGTTATCGGCGCGGCCTCTATCGGAGCACAAAATATCGCGAATGCATTTGTCTCTCAATATTATCCACCTCCCATGCGATCAACTGGACTTGGCATGTCTTTTGGATTTGGGCGGATTGGGGGCATAGTTGCACCTACACTTGTGGGTATCGTTCTTACTTATCAGTTCTCCCATCAAATGACCTTTTTTTTCATTGGACTCGCGGGATTGATAGCTGCAATCGCTGGCTCATTGGTCCAAAATAAATTTTCATTCTATTACGAAAATGAAAGCGCCTTGAAAAACCTTTCAGTTAATAGGGAATAATGATCGATTGACCAACGGTGATCCGCGAGATGGACTCTAAAAAAGTAATCCTCTTGCGGGTCACTTGTGTTTGAAACAAGATTATCAGGAATGGAACGAGGATTGAGATGAGCTGAGGAGTTAGTACATTGCGGAAGTGTGATGACTGACAATCAAAAAAGCTGGCATCAATACATATCGACGACAGCTTTTACCTATTTGCTTGATTGATTACTCGGAATGATGGCACGGTATATAACTGCTTATTTTGCAGCAGTCGCACGCAGTTGTTCATTGAGCTTCAGAATCTCCACAACAGTTGATCGAAAAGGCTTACTGTCTTTTTTTGGCCATGGAATCATTATCATGCCATTTTCCCCCTTTCAAAAAATTTACAATGTACTATAAGAATATCATCGCGATCAATATTCTGTCAATTTTGTCTTCTAAAATTATTTATGAATTGATATAACGTGGCAAAGTCTGCGGAATAAATATTTTCTGTTCCATTGTAGGCTTCGTATTCGCCAATGAAGTGGGCAAATTTGGCATACAGGCGGTTCAGATACGCGTTGTCCGCTTTGGCGCGAAATTGAACTTGCTTGACGCGGTTGTTTTCCTGAGCGATCTGCCGCAAGATGTAGTGGAATCCCTCGGTGAAAGAGAGCGGAGTGCGATGCTCCTTGAGCAAAATGGCCGAATCTATGAAAACAATTTCGCCTCCGGGATCGGGTTGGTTTTCAGGCGTGACAAATCGGTAATGCAAATAGCCGACTACGTTATTCGTGTTGTCCTCAATCAGAACGACGTGAGAGACCTGGATGCATTGCAGGATGTGGGCTACGATGTCAGACAGAGAAAACCCGTTGTTAAACTCGGCCCGGTGGCGAATGAAGAATCTGGTAAACGTGACAAAGTCTTCGTCACGCACGCAACGTCTATAATGAAGAGACATGACTTGCACCTCCTAGCTTCGGCGCGCGTTCAGCGTCAGCTTGACGTGGGCGTCGATTTCCGGATATTTGGACAAAATGTAGTACAGCGCTTTCCGCTGTAGCGTCAAAAATACACACGGCGTAATAGCAGTCACTGTGGCCGTACGCGGAACGTTCTCCAGCAGCGCGATTTCACCAAAATGGTCGCCGTCTTCCAGTACAGCCAAGCGGGTACGGTCTGTCGACGTAGCATGCATGAGCTTGGAAACCTCGACCCGGCCCCGTGCGATCAAATAAAACTTCTCGCCAGGCTCCCCCTCCTGAATCACCCGCTGTTCGGCAGCAAACGATTCCGTATTGAACAAATGGGTAATTTCCTTCAGCACACTACGGTCGACACCCCGGAAAAAGGGCAGTCTGGATAGGCGCTCCTCGTCAATCGTCGCTTCCTGTCCGCCATCCGAGATGGATAGACCGCTCTGCTTGTCCCACATCTCTTTGTAAAAGCCGCCTTTGTCGAGTAGCTGCTGATGGCTGCCACTGTCGACCAAATGCCCTTGATTGAATACGAAGATATGATCGACACCAGTGATAGACGATAGACGATGGGTGACAGTAACGACAGTCCGGTTGTGCGACAGCTCTGCAAACGTGCGATTGATCGCGGCTTCCGAGATCGGGTCTAGTGCAGATGTCGCTTCGTCCAGAAGCAGAATCGACGGATTGCGCAAAATCGCGCGGGCAATGGCGAGTCGTTGCCGCTGTCCGCCTGAAAGGTTGCTGCCCTCATCAAGTACCATCGTGTCGTAGCCGTCAGGGAGGCTCATGATGTAGTCGTGGATCTCGGCTTTTTGCGCCGCTGCAATGACTTCGTCCAGCCCGGCATCAGGCTTGCTGATGCGTAAATTCTCAAGCAATGTCCCGTGAAACAGGAAATTGTCCTGAAACACGACGCCAATCTGCTCGCGGTAAGAGCTGCGATTCAATTCCTCCAGGCTGGAGCCGTTGACGCGGATGTGTCCGGTATTTGGCTCGAAGAAGCCGAGCAATAGCTGGACCATCGTGCTTTTGCCGGAGCCGCTTGATCCGACAAAGGCAGCCGTCGTGCCTGCCGGAATGTTCAGGTTAATGTGCTGCAAGACAGGCTGCGATACGTCATAGCCAAAGGTAACATCATTGACCTGGATGTCAGGTTTCCGCTCTTCCGGACGGAACGCTTCAGAACCACCTGTGGCCTCGCGCGGTTGCTTTAACAGCTCGCCAATCCGCTCCATACTGACCAGAACGTCCGTAAGCATAGGGACGGTAAAGGTCAGGTTGAACACGGCATTGCCAATCGACGTGTACATCGTAAAAAACGCGACGAGCGCACCAACCGTAATATACCCCTGCAGCGCCAGGTATGAGCCGAAGCCGATGATGGTGAAGTTAATCACGAGCAGGCTGACCATTGGAATTCGTTCGAGCTGGGCATTGATGACGTTTTTCTTGTAGCTTCTGATCGATAAGAGGTTCAGTCGGCTGTTGAACTTGTCCACCATCGCCGCTTGCAAATTAAAGCCCTTGATGACTTTTTGGGCCTTGATGTTTTCCTGGATGTCTGTCGTCATCGCGGCAAACTGTCCTCTGTACTCCGCGTTGATCGCTTGAGAGCGCCGGCCAAGCAGTAACGGACCGATGAAAATCAAGGTGGCTCCGAGCAAAATCAACCCAGCCATGCTCCACTGCAAGTAAAACAGCACGATGGTACTGACGATCACGACAAACAACGACTGCAGTCCTGCCGTTAAAATGATGGTCATCGCCCGTTCAATCGTCGGTAAATCAACGGTAAAATACGTGAGCAGATCACCAGAGCGCGCTTTATGGAAAAATCCGATGTTCATCTGCTGCATGTGAGCGAACAGCCGCTTGCGCAAATCGGTCTGCACCAGGGTATTCAATCGCGCCAGGATGTAATCACTGGCAATGCTGCTGCCCAGGCAAAGGAGAGCGAATGCACCGAAGACGGTCACAAATAAAAAGAAAAAGTCGACATCATGCGGCGTAATCGCCTTGTCAATAATAAACTGAAAGCTCAGAGGTGCGAGCGCGATGAACGTGAAATCAAGCAGGACAAAGAGAAAAAACAGAGTCGTCAGTAGCTTGTAGGGGCGAAGATAGCTGAACAGATTCTTTAGTACGGTCAGCATGGGAAATTCTCCTTCAGCACGTTAAACATATATGTCATGACGATACTTTGCGGCATAGGATTGCCACTTAGAAAACGGGACTTGATACGCATCGATTTCTCCAAAGACGGTTTCTACCGAAGACGTTCTTTCGGCGATTTTGCCGAACAGCTTGCGCGAGGACTCGTCCGCCGCAGTCCAGAAGCGCAGCTCCGTCACTTCTGTTTCCAGCTTGGCGATGTATTGCGTGAGAAATTGCAGCGTGCGAAGGAGCACGAGACTGCAGCGGTGCTGCTCCAAAAAGAAGACGGTTTGCAATTGGACGATATGTGTATCCTCGTATTGATTCTCCCCGGTACCCAGTACATAGCCAAACGCTCCAATAAGCTCCTCATCATCGTTAAAGACGAGGAAGGCATCGTCTCCGAGCAGAAAGGGACTGGCGATAAAACTGAGCGAAACGGGGAAGGAGTAGGGCAGGTTCAGCTGTTGATAATGCTCAAGGAGAAAGTCGAGGTATTTTTGCTGGTACAATTCGGATGAACATTTGGAAAAATAGTAACCCACTGCGATCTCAACCTCCGTGGCATAACACGTAAATGTACGCAATCTTCCGCAATATCGTTTTGAGACAAAAAAAACCTCTACTATGAAAGGGAGGTTGCTTCCGCCCACACCCAGCGTAAAGGAAAGCCCACCTTCAGAATACCGTATATTCGGCATCAGGTAAATTATTTCTGCCCTCCCGACCGCGGGTCACTAGCGGCCATAGGCGCGGAAAAGCGAAAAAACCTGATCATCCCGGTGAGGAACGAACAGGTTTTTCAGCGTCAGAATAGCGCGTCTAGCGCGAACCCGCTACACCAAATCCAGCATTCTGCCTTTTGCCACAGCTCTGGTCCGGCTGTTCACCTGCAGCTTGCCGAAAATGTTTTTGACGTGTATTTTGACTGTTCCCACCGATAAAAACAGCGCTTCGGCAATTTCTATATTGGAAAGACCTTCTGCCAGCAGCTTCAACACTTCCATTTCCCGTTCGGTCAACGGGTGGTACACGACTGGAAGGGGCTGGTCGCTCTTTGCTTGTGATGTGGTTTTTTGCGAAAAAAATGTCTGCATCACACGTACGTAAATGATTTGCGAGGCTAACATTTGCAGGACATACAGGCGGTCCCCGGTAAAGGCATGACTGATGAGATTGTTTTCCACGTAGAGGACTCCGGTCAATGCACCCTGGGTAAAGATGGGCAGTCCCAGCACGGACTTGGCCTTTGCCCGGTCGGCATCAAAGACGTGCGCCGTTCGTTCACGCGGATCAGCTATATTCTCAATCAGCACCTCGGATGTTTGCGCGACACGGAGCACAACGTCCTTGATCAAGTGTTTGCCGGGATACGAGGCAAGCGGTACGGGCGGATTGTGAACGATCACCGGCTTGTCTGTCGCCGCGACAGCATCCACATACAGAAGATGATCCTGGACGGAGAGCAGAACGGCTCGTTGTCCTCCGGCGTTCTCTATGAGAATGGCCATGATTTTTTTGATGAGTGCGGTAACGTCTCTTTCCTCAGTAAATGCCTGTGAAGCTTTCATGAAGGTCGCCAAATCGATTATCTGCTGATAGTCCACTCCCGCAGGGCCGGCTATGTGCCGGTCAGGCTGAGCGACAGGTACGGCAAGACTGTAATGGTCGTGCAAGGTAGCCGACGGTGGATTGCTGCTCTCTGAAGTATGGATGCGTTCATGCCGCGCGATTCGAACCTCATCCAGTGCGCCGCTGTTTTCACAGAGGGCAAGGCAAGCCTCCAGATCAGCGATCAGTTCACGCACACTTTGGTAGCGTTCCAGCGGGTTTTTCCGCAGCAGCTTCATAATAATTGCGGTAAGCGTCGCGGGTAACGGACTGTTGGCGGGAATGGGAAGCGGTGGTTTCGCCAGATGCGCGTGAGCCCACTCCACCGGGTCTTTGCCTGTAAACGGCAAACGACCTGTTAACAACTCGTAAAAAGTCATGCCCAGTGAATACAGGTCCGATCTGCCGTCAATTCCCCAGTTCATTCGTCTGGTACGCTCGGGAGACATGTAAGGTGGACTGCCCTCCATCAATGGCGTGCTGAGCATTTTTTGCTGCTGCTTTGTCGACGTAATGGCGTGGCCAAATCCGGTTATGTAGATGCGCTTTGTTTCAGGCGCCAAAATAATGGTTTCTGGGCGTAGATTCATATGAATGAGCTGGTGCTCGTGCAATTGAGCGACAATCTTGCACGTGGCGATGGCGTATGTGAGAAACTCCGGGATAGAAGCATGCCGCGCATGAAAGTAATGCTGCAGCGGTATGCCTTTTACCCAGTGGAAGGTGAGCGCCAGGACATTGCCTTGTCTGATCAGCGTGTGCGGCTTCAAGACGCCGGGAATGTCCAGCTTGCCCGCGATTTCATATTCATGCAGCAATTTGGCGTTCTCGATGATTGCCCGCGGCCCATCCTTGACGATTTTCATGGTGACATAGCTTGACGTTTGTTCAGAAAAAGCGAGGCAAACCATCAGATGGGACTCCTCGAAAATCAACTCCTGAAACTGGTAGCCAGGTACCGTAATCATTGTGCGGACTCCTTTAGCATCAATAATAGATTGATACCATTATACCAATCATTTGCGAGTGAAAGGGAAAGGGTTTGACAGACCGGTAGCGAAACGAGGACACAATAAGCGGCGACCGGGAAAAGGGAAGTTTTAGGATGACCAGGTAAAAACTACATGTATATCTTCACAAATTTGCCACAAAATTAGTAACAGTTGGTTTCTCTTTAGATAGTACTTTACAGTTATAATGGATGTGAAAAGAAATTCAATATATTTTTGCTATCGTATTTGTGAATTTTGTAACAAGCCTTGCTTCGTTTACTGATTGATTCTTCGGCTACAACTTATGGCCCTGATTCAATGGGCGAACTAGGGGCTGCCATTACAACGTAAAGGAGTTTAGTTATGTCGCAGACATCCACTCAAGAAGTTACGAAAGAGCCGGTCACAAAGGGATCACTCGATGTACTTGATCAGTTGATGAAACCGGAAGTTCAGGAATCGCTCACAGTCCTGGTAGAGAACCTGCCAAAGCTGGCGGAAATGGTTACAGTGCTGACGAAAACGTACGATGTAGTCCACGGGTTGGCTACGGATCAGGTTTTCGTTGAAGATTTGAAAGGCGGCATGAATGAAATCGTCAAGCCGATCCAGGAAAAAGCAAAAGGCCTGGCAGTTGCGGCGATGGAAGCGAATGAGCGTGCGCAGGAAGAGACGGCGACAATTGGCCTGTTTGGTTTGCTTAAAATGCTGAAGGACCCGCAAGTTCAAAAAACGCTTCGCTTTGCACAGGCGTTTTTAGACGTTATGGGTGAACGGCAAAATCAGCGTTAGCGATCGTAAACTTTCTGAAAGTACAAGAAATCAGGATGGAGGATTAAGATGTCGAAGCAAATTTTGATTTTAGGTGCGGGATATGGCGGTTTGCTTAGCGCATTGACAGCACGGAAATACATGTCAGCAGATGAAGCTACTATCACAGTCGTGAATCGTTACCCTACACACCAAATCATCACTGAATTGCATCGTTTGGCCGTGGGAGACCTGAAGGAACAAAACATCGCACTCCCATTGGAGAAACTGTTCAAAGGGAAAGACATTGACCTGCGCATCGACACTGTCGAAGCGATCAAGCCGGATGAAAAGAAAGTCACATTGGCTGGCGGCACTACGCTGGAATACGATGTACTCGTTATCGCGCTCGGCAGCGAGACAGCATTCTTCGGTATCCCGGGACTGCAGGAGCACAGCTTTACGCTCAAATCGGTTCAGGAAGCAAACAAGCTGCGTGCACACGTCGAAGAGCGCATTGCAGCGTACAGCAAAACGAAAAACAAAGCAGACGCGACGATTGTTGTCGGTGGCGGCGGGCTGACCGGCATCGAATTGGTTGGCGAGTATGCCGATATGCTGCCTGAGCTGTGCCGTAAATACGGTGTAGATTTCAAAGACGTCTCCCTGTACTGTGTAGAGGCAGGACCGTCGATTCTCGCCGGTTTTGCCCCTGAGCTGGTTGAGCGCGCTCAAACCAGTCTGGAAAAACGCGGTGTGCAATTCCTCATTGGCGTCGCGATTACGGAAATGACGAAAACAACCGTTCATTTGAAAAACGGACAAACGATCGATACGAACACGCTCGTATGGACTGGCGGCGTACAAGGCAATGCACTCGTAGCTGCTTCGGGTATTGAAGTGAATCGTGGCCGCGCGACGGTCAACGAATTCCTGCAATCCACCTCCCACAGCGACATTTTCCTCGCTGGCGACAGCGCAGTTGTCTTCCCGCAAGGAGCAGAGCGCCCGTATCCGCCGACAGCGCAATTGGCCTGGCAAATGGGTGAAGCGATCGGCTACAACATCTTCGCTTCGTTCAAGGATGCTCCGATGCAGCCGTTCAGCCCGGTATTTTCCGGTACGCTGGCGAGCCTTGGACGCAAAGACGGCATCGCTACGCTGGGAGCGAGCCAAACCCGCCTGAAAGGGTTGCCGGCTTCCTTGATGAAAGAGGCGAGCAACATTCGCTATCTGTCGCACATCAACGGTCTGTTTACGCTGGTATATTGATTTCTGCAACAACGAGGCACCGATTTGTATCGGTGTCTTTTGTTTGTTCTGCGGCTACATACATCTTGAAAAACTGTGGCAGCGGTCCAATGTCAACGATAGTAACGCAAAACCAGCCAAACCGGAAAAATAATATTGACCAAAATAAGTGAATATTTTAAAATAACCGTATACCAAAATACAAAATGACGTTCCGTATTTTGGGATGCAATGAATGTGGTGATAAAATGGATAAAACGGCAAATCGCAGTGTTCTGAAAACGTTGGATTTTCTCGAGTACTTTATCCAACACAACGAATTAAGCCTGGCAGAGCTGGTAGAGTTGTCAGGTATGCCGAAAAGCACGGTGTTTCGCATTATCCAGACGCTGGAGCTTCGAGGTTTTGTCGCAAAAACGTCGATACATAATCCCCCTCGATACCAGTTGGGCTTAAAGCTGCTGGAGTTTGGCAACATCGTGGCCCAACGCTTAGAGATACGAAAAATCGCACTTCCCTATATGCTGCAATTACGCGATCGCGTGGACGAAGCAGTCAATCTAATCATTCGGGATCAAGATGAAGGCGTTTACATTGAAAAGGTCGATACCCGCCAATATGTAAGGGTTTACACCCAGGTAGGACGCAAATCGCCGCTTTATGCCGGGGCATGTCCGCGGATTTTGCTATCCTACCTGCCTGATGAGGAAATTACGGAAATACTGGAGCGGACCGAGCTGAAGAAAGTAGCGCCAGACACAAACACGGACAAGCAGGTACTGTGGCAGTGGATTAGAGAAGCCAGACAAAACGGCTACACGGTCAGCTATGGTGAACTGGAGCCCGATTCAGCCGCGATCGCTGTACCGATCTATGATTTTTCCGGCAAGGTCGTTGCCGGTCTCAGCCTGGCTGGAGCCAATTCCCGGTTCCAGCAGGACCGGTTGGAGCTGCTCGTACGCGAGACAAAAGAGGCAGCCAAGCAAATCATGGAGAAGCTCGGATACGTAGAATCAAGGGGGTAAGCGATGCTCGAAATACAAAATCTGCAGACAAAATTTCGCACCGACGATGGCGAAATCACCGTATTGGACGGTGTCAGCTTTCGGATCAGCAAAGGAGAAACCGTTGGCGTAGTAGGTGAATCGGGCTCCGGAAAAAGCGTCACGTCTCTGTCCATTATGGGGCTGCTGCCGCGAACGGCAAAAGTCAGCGGCGGAGAGATCTTCTTCAACGGAGAAAACCTCGTCGGCGCCTCGCAAGAGCGCATGAGAAGCTTGCGCGGGAAAGAGATCGCGATGATTTTCCAGGAGCCGATGAGCTCGCTCAATCCCGTCTATACGGTCGGTTCGCAAATCATCGAGCTGGTGCGAAATCACACGGCGATGAACCGCAAGCAGGCGAGAGAGCATGCCATAACGATGCTCAAGCTGGTCGGCATTCCCAGGGCGGAAGAAATCGTCGACGAGTATCCGCACCAACTGTCCGGTGGAATGAGACAGCGGGTCATGATCGCGATGGCCATGTCCTGCAACCCGTCACTTTTGGTAGCGGACGAGCCGACGACAGCACTGGATGTGACGATTCAGGCCCAGATTCTCGATCTGATGCGAGATTTGCAAAACAAACGCGAGATGGCGATCATGCTGATCACCCACGACCTCGGTGTCGTTGCCGAAATGTGCGACCGCGTCGTCGTCATGTACGCTGGGCAGGTTGTGGAAGAGGCTGACGTCGAGCAACTATTTGCCCACCCGAAGCACCCGTACACCGAGGGGCTGCTCGGCTCGATCCCCGACATGGATAAAGAGGAAGAATACCTCTTCTCGATCGGCGGAACCGTTCCGAGTCCCGGACAAATGCCGCCTGGCTGCCGTTTTGCCGAACGCTGCAGCAAAGCGTTTGACAAATGCATGCAGCAAGCCCCTCCGCTGTTTGCCCTCGATGATGGCAGCAAAAGCAGATGCTGGCTATACGAGTCGGGAGACAGCGCAGCGAAGGTCGAGAGAAGGGGGGATTTGTAGGTGGATACAGTGGGACCGGATACATTGCTTGAAGTAAAAGGACTAAAAAAATACTTTCCGATTCGCAGCGGATTTTTCAAGAAAGTTACCAACCACGTCAAAGCGGTAGACGATCTCAGCTTTTCCGTCGCCACCGGTGAAACGCTCGGCATCGTAGGCGAATCGGGCTGCGGAAAGTCGACCACGGGGCGGACAATTCTCCGCCTGATCGAGCCAACTGCCGGAGAAATCCTGTTCCAGGGAGAAAATTTGGCCCGATTGACGCCACATCAGATGCGCATGAAGCGGAAGGACATGCAGATTATTTTCCAGGATCCGTTTGCTTCGCTCAACCCGCGGATGACTGTCGGTGAGATTATCGAGGAGCCACTGCTCATCTACAACCTGTACGGCTCGGACAAGGCCCGCAAGGAAAAAGTCAGGGAGCTGCTGCAAGTCGTCGGACTGAAACCGGAACAGGCCGAACGATTTCCGCACGAATTCAGCGGCGGCCAACGGCAACGGATCGGAATCGCCCGAGCGCTGTCACTCCATCCAAAGCTGATCGTGGCAGATGAGCCGGTATCCGCGCTCGACGTGTCGATCCAGTCGCAGGTGTTGAATCTGATGCGCGATTTGCAGAAGCAATTCGGGCTGACGTACATATTTATTTCGCACAATTTAAGTGTTGTGAAACATTTTTGTGACCGCATCGGCGTGATGTATTTGGGGCGAATGGTTGAACTCTCGCCAAAGCATGCGTTGTATCAAGAGCCGCTTCATCCGTATACGCGATCACTGCTTTCAGCCGTGCCGCTTGCCAAGCCGAAAATGAAGCGCGAGCGAATCATTTTGTCGGGTGACGTGCCAAGTCCGGCCAATCCGCCGAGCGGCTGTACGTTCCATACGCGCTGTCCGGATTGCATGGACGTGTGCAAGACGGAGAAACCTCCATTTATCGCAATGGGCGATGGTCGATATGTTGCTTGTCATCTGTACACCAAATAAACAGCAGATGAAAGCTGCCATATAAGTTAGTCAATCAATGAACAAAAGGATAAGGGGGATTTGAAGTGAAAAAGCGTTTGATTTTCACCGTATGTTCAGCCTTGCTGTTGTTGGGGACAGCATTGGCTGGCTGTTCAAGCAAACCGGCGGATTCCGGTACGCAAACCCAGCAGTCAGGGGAGCAATCGACCGGCCAATCAGGTACACCCGCAACCGGCAAGAAAGGCGAATTGACGATTGGTGTCGTAGGCGACCCGCAATCGTGGGATCCGCTGGATACGTTCCTGCTCGACTGGAGCACGATTGCGACCTCCGTCTTTGAAGGTCTGGTCGAGCGTACGACTGACCTGAAAATCCAACCGGGACTGGCAGAATCATGGGAATTTAAAGACGATAAGACGCTCCAATTCAAGCTTCGTCAAGGTGTGACATTCCACGACGGCGAGCCATTCAACGCGGACGCGGTGAAATTCACGTTTGACCGACTGCTTGGCGAAGATGGCAAAAAAGGGCCGCAGCAAGCGAACTATTTGTCCATTGATCACGTTGAAGTGGTGGATGAGTACACGGTTAACTTTATCCTGAAAGAAAAAGATCCGGTGCTGATTACCAAGCTGGCCGGTTACGGCAGCGTCATCGTTCCGCCCAAGTACTATCAGGAAAAAGGCGACGATTATTTCAATACACATCCTGTCGGAACAGGCCCGTTCAAAATGGAAAGCTATGAAAAAGATAACCGGGTTGTCCTGGTAAAAAATGACAAGTACTGGAAAGAAGGATTGCCCAAGCTGGATAAAGTAACATTCCGGATTATTCCGGAGGCGACAACCCGTCTCGCTGAATTAAAAACCGGAGCGATCGACATCATGAAAAAAGTTGAAATCAGTCAGGCTGATTCCATCAAGAGCATGTCTGACCTCGACCTGATGCAAGTAGGATCGCCAACAGCCTATGCGCTCCGCTTCAATATAAAGTTGAAGCCTGTCGATGACGTCAGAGTACGTGAAGCGATTGCACTCGGAATCGACACGGATCTGATTATCGAATCTTTGCTCGGCGGATACGCCAAGCGCGTCAATTCATTCCAGAGTGAAATGTCGTTCGGCTATGACCCTGATCTGCCGCTGCGCAAGTACGATCCGGAAAGAGCCAAGCAATTGCTCGCGGAAGCAGGTGTGAAGGAAGGTACTGAGCTTGAACTGTTCCTCCCTGGAAACGATGCGACCTTTAAAGAGGTAGCGCAAGCGATCGAAATGCAGCTGGGGCAAATCGGACTGAAAGTCAAACTGAATCTTGCCGACAGCACAACGTTTAACTCGGAGCTGGTACCAAACGGCAAGGCAGGCCAAATGTACCGCCAGGGCTGGGGCGGCTGGACCCTTGACTTCGACAATACGGCATACCTGATGTATCACAAAGGTGAATTCTGGAACCCGGATTTCTACGATGAGAAAGTCGAGGAGCTGTTGAAAGCGGAACGCTCCACCTTTGATCAGGACAAACGCCTGGCGACGTTCAAAGAGCTGAATAAGCGCCTGTACGAGCTGATACCGGATGTACCGCTGTATCAATCGATCAACCTGTGGGCTGTCAACAAGCGCGTGAAAGGCTTCCAGCCACCGGGAGACGAGCGGATTGATTTGCGCGAAGTAACGGTAGAGTAGTGATGGGAGAGGGAGTAGAAGAAATCTCTTCTAGTCCCTCTCGCTTTTTCCCGATTGAAAAAGTAAAGCCTCGTGAAGCAAAGTTTTTCTAAAGAAGGAGGAGCGGGATGACAGCATTTATTTTCAGGCGCTTGGTACATAGTGTATTTGTCGTTCTTGCTATCACCCTTGTCGTGTTTGTACTCGTTCGTTTAACAGGTGATCCGGTAGCCATTATGTTTCAGGCGGGAGAACCGACCAAGGAAGCGATTGAGGAGCTGCGCAAAAACCTCGGATTGGATCAACCCGTCTATATTCAATTTCTTCAGTACGTAAAAGACATGCTGACGGGCAATTTCGGCAATTCCTTCCGCACGGGCGAGAGTGTATGGAGCATGATGCAGAACAAAATGGGGGCAACGTTGTTGCTCGCCTTCGGAGGAATGTTCGTCGCTCTCGTGATTGCGATGCCTGTAGGCATTATCTCGGCAGTGCGAAGAGGCAGCGTGGCAGACTTTTTCGGGCGGATTTTTTCTCTGATCGGCATCTCCTTTCCGAACTTCTGGCTAGGTATCATGCTGATCATTATTTTTGCCGTAAAACTGCGCTGGCTGCCTGCCTCCGGCTACCAAGGACTGCAATACCTGGTCCTGCCCTCGGTAGCGCTCGGGTTAATCCTCGCGGGCATTTTCGCTCGTCTCGTACGATCTTCCATGCTCGAGGTGCTGAACCGGCAGTACATCAACACAGCACGCTCCAAAGGAATCAAAGAGTGGGTGGTCATTATCAAGCACGGATTGCGCAATGCCCTGATTCCTACCGTCACGTTTATCGGCCTGCAATTTGGTACGCTGCTGGGCGGAACGGTCATCATTGAACAGGTTTTCTCCTGGCCGGGAATCGGGCGGATGCTGATCGATGCGATTTCGCAACGCGATTTCCCCGTGATCCAGGGCTCGGTGATTATCTTGTCCTTTTTGATGGTTTTCGTGAATTTGCTCGTAGATATCAGCTACGGATTTATTGATCCGCGCATCAAGCAGGGGGGAGGAACAAGCGAATGACATCAACGGTACTGGATCAGAAGCCGGCCGTGCAGCCGAAGCCGAGAAGAGGAAAGTGGAGCAAGCTGGTGCGGAGATTCGTCCGCAATCCGTGGGCCATGGTCGGCTTGTTTTTGCTGTTGCTCACGGTCTTTTCTGCCGTGTTCGCTCCGGTCATCGCACCAGAGCCGCCCGATAAGGCAGATTTGCGTGCCCGCCTGGCCCCTCCCTCGTGGCTGGATGAAACGGGAAAATCGACGCATCTGCTGGGTAACGATCAGGTCGGCCGTGATTTGCTGAGCCGGATTTTGTACGGAGCGCGGATTTCCTTACTGGTCGGGGTGGCCTCTGTCGTGATTGCGATGGTTATCGGTGTCGTCGTCGGCTTGATCGCCGGGTTTTACGGTCGCTGGCTGGATGATTTCTTCATGCGCATCGGCGATGTTCAGCTCGCCTTTCCGTTTATTTTATTTGCCATTATCGTCATGACTGTGTTTGGCGCAGGTCTGTGGAAGCTCATCATTGTGCTTGGTATCAGCCAGTGGGTCGGGTTTGCCCGGCTGGTGCGTGGACAGGTGATGACCGTGAAGGAAATGGAGTACGTTCAGGCTGCCAAGGCAGTAGGGGCAACCAACTACCGCATCATCCGTAAACACGTGTTGCCCAACGTGCTCTCTTCGATCATCGTGCTGGCTACGCTTAATGTCGCCGTTAACATCCTGTTGGAAGCTTCCCTGACGTTTATCGGTTTGGGCGTCGATCCGTCCATCCCGACATGGGGAGGCATGCTTGCCGACGGCCGCAACTATCTGGAGACAGCATGGTGGGTAGCTACGTTTCCGGGTATTGCAATCATGATTACCGTATTTGGAATTAACCTGCTTGGAGATTGGCTGCGTGATGAATTAGACCCTAATTTGCGTATCTAAGGAGTGCAGACGTATGCGAGATTTAGGCAAGGTGTTTACGACGGAAGGGCTGCTCTCCGATCGGAATGGAGACGGAGTGGCAGATAGCCTGTGCGTGATCTTTCAGATTCAAGCGAACGTTGCTGTAGCGGGATTGATCGACTTTTGCGCCAGATTAGGGCTGGAAACAAGCGAGCTGGACTTGCCGGTAATGGTCCTCGGAGAGGCTGCAACTAGTCAGCGCAACGAGCACGAGTGGCTGTGCACCGTGTCCATCGATCCCTCTGCTCAAGCCGGGTATGCGCACTGTTTGCTGGAGTGGCAGACGAAACAGATTTCCTTTGTCGGGAACAGTGAGGCGAGTCTGAGTGGCCTGCTGCGGTGGATGGCGGCCCACTGGCCGCATGGAATAAAGGGAGAGCTCGATTCTGTCGATAAAATCAGTTGGTTAAACGAGCAGATTCAACTCAGTAGTGAAGGCGTAGTCATCCCTGGCGGACAGATTGGTCTACGACTGGCTGAAGCGCTGCCAGATAGCGGGCAATCGCCTGAACGGCCAAGGCCGCTCGACAGCCTGACAGAGCTATGGACTACCGCCGGCTTTTACCAAGCGGGACGCGTGGACACGACGAGCAGGACTGACGTGTTTTTTACAGGTCTCTCCTCGGCCCAGACGGTTGCCGCTTCTGCCCGACTTGCTGCCCGGATCGGCTTGGCCTCCACCGGATTGCAATTTCCCGTTACCGGGGAACTGCAGCGGGTGCCTGAGTTGACGTTTTCACTGGGAGATCAAGCTGCATGTTCTGATGAAAACTGCGTGGTAGGATGGTCGGTTAGTGAACAGGACGCTTCCGCGCGGATCATCCATCTGACCGGGGGAGAGCAGTCAGTTGTATCGGCGCTGGACTATTTGTCTCAGGCAATCCCGCATCGATTGGGCGGTTCGTTCGGGGAGTGGCAGGAGCTTGCTTCAAACCAGGGAGAGCAGCAGGAGTTTCCGCTTCTGCTGGAGAAATCGTGGGAGCATCGAGGCGAAAGGGCCGAGCTGGAGCAGCTGTTTCAAACGGAAATTGATCGGGCTTCCCGTGAAGTTCCCGAGACGAACCTGATCGGGACGACTCTCGCCGTTACGGCGTTTCTGTCCGAGCCGGAGGAGATACGCCGAGAGCTGGAACAGAGCTGGAGCCGTACGGTTGCAGAGCTTTTTCCCGCAACAGAGTGTGTCGTACAGATTCATTCTGCATTTAAACCGGGTTTTTGCTGGATCAAGGAATCGATACTGCCTGCCATCAAACGGGTGGATAAGCAGGTGGAAAGGGTAACGATACGATTCCAGCGGGAAGCCCGTAAAGCGGGGATGGAGCTGGCGCACCGCTGGCTGCAGGAGCTGTACCCGGTGGATCAGCTGCTGGAAAAAGAGCTGGGCATCGCTCTGTCCCAGATTGAGCTGGCGATGGACGAGCAGCTCGCCAGTACCTATCAGGTGCAAATGTGGGGGACGGACGGGGCGATCATCGGCAGTTGGACATTGGACGTACCTGTCGCGCGTGTACCGTATTTGGATGAAACCAGACAGGCGTACCCAACGACATCAGGGTTGTTTATGCAAATTGCTGACAGGCGAATCGAACATGCAGTCGCGACTGACCGCGAGCAGTTTTGGCAGTACTACACCCAACAATTTTTGCCGGAATTAAGCGAATGTCTGCTGTCCGATCAGGACGTTTCCCGTATATCCAACCCGCTTTTTCATTCCATTGATGTACGTGTGAAAATGAGCGAGCAGGAAGAACGCCTGGGAATTGACGAAGAAACCATATCTTCGTTGGAAGCACTCCACGAGGATATTTATTTTTATACACTTGATTACTTTGCGCATCTGGGTGAAAAGCTGACAGGCACGGAATGGAATGCGCCTGGGGCCGTTCGGCCATTTGTCCGTGTCCGGCCGGGAACAGCTCCTCGGGCGACGATTCGCGTGAAGCAGTATCGCGTGCAGCCGCCACAGTCGGTAAAAACAACGCAGTTATCCTTTTCCGCCAACGACACTAGTCCGATTGGAGCCCGGCTGTTGTTCGCAGATGAGACCGGGTGTCGCGTCGGAGAGTGGAAGCGGGGCCGTTCACAGGTGAAGCGGGAAGCGCTGCAAGCGGAATGGGCAGCATTGGCTGAACATCCATCCGTCCATATCTGGGAAGTGGAGAAGTCGTTTGAAGGCAGGCCGATCTTTGCGGTGGAGGTGACGGCTCCACGCGTATCGACGTACGTTTCGCCACATATGCTGACGGTGAAAAAGGCTACGGTCATGATCGAAACGGGGCATCATCCCAATGAGGTATCGAGTATGCCTGCCATTCGCGAACTGGTGGAGGAAATCATTACGGAGCGGGCGGATTGGCTCAAGCATGTCAATCTGGTCGTCATTCCATTTGCGAATCCTGATGGAATGGCCCTCCACCAGCAATTAACGACCGACAACCCGCATTGGAAGCACCACGCTGCCCGCTACAATGCTGTGGGCTTGGAATTTACCGCCCATCGGTTTCAAGCGACCATTTTTGGCGAAGCTAAGGTCGTTCCCGAGTTGTTTGCCCGTTGGCTGCCTGATGTCATGATCGATGATCACGGCATTCCGTCGCATGAGTGGACGCAACCGTTCGCCGGATACAACAGTCCGCCGCGCTTTCCTGTCTCGTACTGGGTACCGATTTCGCTGTTTTACGGCATTGGCCGTGAGCTGGACCGCACACGCTATCCCGAGCATGCGGCGGCGCTCGATGCGATTCAGACAGAAACGGAGAAGATGATGCGTCTGGATGTGCGCCTGTGGGAGAAAAACAAGCGTTATGTAGATCGCTATATACGCTATGGGCATCAATGGGTAGCGGAGGTCTTCCCCTTTCCGGGTGACAGTGAGCTTATTTTTTACCGCTGGCCGACCGAGCCGGATCGTACCTCGACGTCGCTCATCGCCCGTTTTCCGGAATGGATTACGCTCGATTTGATTACTGAAGCCGCAGATGAGACAGTTTACGACGAAGCGCTGCGCGATTGCCAAGAGGCGCATAAGCTGTTCAATCGGGCTGTCATTGCGAGGGTGGCCTCCTGTGTCCACAGTATACGGCGGACAATTGACGGTCAGCGTATCCGGATCGACAGACAGCGCCCATTACAAATCGGGAGGGAACAATCGTGAAAAAGCTGTTACTGACAGGCTTTGTGCCATTTCTGGAATACCCGGTAAACCCGTCACAGCAGATTGCGGAAGCATTGAACAAAGAGCAGATTGGCGAGTATCAGGTGATCGGGAAGGTTTTGCCGGTCGAATTTGCCTCATCAGCCCAGGTCCTGCTGCAAGCATTTGCAGACATTCAGCCTGATGCCGTCATTTCTATGGGAGTTGCTGCCGGGCGCGACCGGATCACACCGGAACGCATTGCGATCAATTGCAATGACGGCGAGGCGGACAATTCCGGCATCAGGAAGGAAGACAGTCCGATTGTCGAAGGAGGACCGGCGGGATACTTCAGCACACTGCCGATCCGCCGCATGGTGAACCGGTCGAAGGAGCATGGCATTCCGGCAGAAATATCGGATACGGCAGGAACTTACCTATGTAATAACGTAATGTATCACATACTGCACCATTTGCATCAAAGCAATCGACAACATCATGTGCCCGCCGGTTTTATTCACCTGCCGGCATCGCATGAGCTGGCTATCCAGATGAAACGCAATGTGCCGAGCTTTTCGCTCGAGACGTTGCAATCGGCGGTTCGGATCATGATCGAAGAGCTGTCGATCAAGTAAGCTGAGCCGATACTATCAGACAAGAAAGGGAACACATTCATGAGCTTTATCTGCTTGCCAGTTGGCGATATGGCGATTGCTGTTCAATTTGAACAGGAAATATCGCAGATGGTCAATCAACAGGTCATAAATCTGGCCAGTCGCGTTGCTGCGCAGAATCTCACAGGAATCGTCGAATTGGTTCCCACCTACGCTTCATTGATGATCTATTACAACCCTTTGCACGTCTCTTATCATGAGCTTGTTAAGGCAATCCATTCACTGGGGGATGAAGCGGGCGTAACTGCCAGAAAACGGCGCAGGGTGTACATCCCCACGTATTACGGCGGGGAATGCGGACCGGATCTGGAAGAGCTTGCCCGCTATCATCAATTAGCGGTTGAAGAGGTGGTCAGGCTGCATGCCGAAGCGGATTATCTTGTCTATATGCTCGGGTTCTCGCCCGGGTTCCCCTATTTGGGAGGGTTGCCCGCACAACTTGCAACGCCACGTCTAAAAACACCACGACCGTTCATACCTGCAGGTTCTGTCGGGATCGCCGGATCGCAGACAGGCATATATTCGATCGCTTCTCCTGGTGGCTGGCAGATCATCGGGCATACGCCAATCGCGTTGTTTCGGATGTACGATGAGCAGGACCCGTTTTTACTAAAGGCGGGGGACAGGATCAAATTTGTTTCAACCTCCTGGGAAGAGTATGCGGACATTGCCGAACAAATCAAGAGAAACAGCTATACACCACGTATTGAACAGGACAACGCCTAGTCAAGGGAGGGATAGGATGCGTATCGATCTCAATTGTGATATGGGTGAAAGCTATGGCCACTTTAAAGTCGGCAACGATCAGGCCATTCTCCCTTCCATTACGTCCGCCAATATCGCGTGCGGGTTCCATGCCGGCGATCCGCAAGTAATCTGGCAGACGGTCCGGCAAGCCAAAGCACAGGGAGTCGCCATCGGTGCACATCCTGGCCTGGCCGATCTGTCAGGCTTTGGGCGAAGAGAGATGAGTATAGATCCGGCACAGTTATATGCCGAGCTGCTGTACCAAATCGGAGCGCTGCAGACGTTCTCCCGGGTGGAGGGCGTCTGCGTCCAGCACGTGAAACCGCACGGAGCGCTCTACAACATGGCCCACCGCGATCAGCGCATCGCCGAAGCCGTAGCCGATGCAGTGTATGCGATTGACCCCGAGCTCATTCTGTTCACGCTGCCTGCCGGGGCATTGCCGGAAGCGGCAAGGGCCAAAGGCTTGCGCACGGCAAGCGAATTTTTTGCGGACCGGACGTATCAGGATGACGGTTCATTGACACCGCGGAGCCGTCCCGATGCGATGGTTGACGACATCGATCTGGCTGTCGCCAGGGTCATCCGGATGATCTCAGAGGGGAAAGTGACGACGGTATCGGGGAGAGAGATCGCGATGAAAGCGGAGACGATATGCATTCACGGGGATGAACCGACAGCTGCTTCGTTCGCCCGGCAAATCCGATCCCGGCTTGAACAGGCGGGAATTGCGGTGAAGCCGATTGGAGCACGGTAGACAAGTGTTGGAAGTGATAAAACCCGGGCTGTTTACGACCGTTCAGGATTTGGGACGGCACGGGTACCAGCAGTATGGCATGGTCGTCGGCGGGGCGATGGATTCGTTTGCCTTGCGCATCGGCAATGTGTTGGTCGGCAATGAGGAAAATGCTGCGGGCCTGGAGATGACGATGATTGGCCCCATCCTGCACATTCAAAAGGATTGCCTGATCGCCATTACGGGCGGAGATTTATCGCCGCAGCTTAACGGACGTCCCGTCCCGATGTGGAAAAGCATAGTGGCACCGAAAGGATCGGAGCTGCGGTTCGGCCAGGGGACGTGCGGCATCCGCAGTTACTTGGCCATTCGCGGCGGTATTGACGTACCGGAGGTGATGGGCAGCCGGTCCACATATGTAAAAGCGGGCATTGGCGGTTTTCAAGGAAGACCGCTGCAAAAAGGTGACGTCTTGTCTGTTTACACAACAGGTGGTGAGCGGCTTTCGCAGGTGAAAAACCGCAGGCTGCACCCGCACTGCATTCCCCGATATGAATCATCCATCGTCGCCAGGGTGATTCCCGGACCGCAGCACGACTGGTTTCAAAGAGAGAGCCTGGAAGCTTTTTTCCGCGAACCGTACACCATTACGCCGCAATCCGACCGGATGGGCTACCGGCTCGCCGGGAAAAAATTGTTGCATACCGGCAGCGCCGACATCATCACCGATGCGATAGCGCTGGGAGCGATTCAGGTTCCGGCCAGCGGGCAGCCGATTTTATTGATGGCTGATCGGCAAACCACCGGCGGTTATCCGAAAATCGCGACGGTCATCTCGGTCGACTTATCGCTTGTAGCGCAGGCCAAGCCGGGAGACCAGATTCGCTTTACCCCGATTACTGTAGAAGAGAGTCATCGGTTGCTCTTTGAGCGGGAACAGCTCATCCAACAACTCAAGCTTGCCAATGAAAACATGGCGAAGAAGTAAAGTCAGCTATTCTGCAGCAGGGTAGCTGGCTGCTTTTGTGTACGCTTGACCGCGCCTGCATTTTGCCGAAGCGATAATATCAGATAAGGTTTGAAATTCGACAGCGATTTCCTTACAATTAATGTATTCAAAAAAATAATTTGAAGAGATAAAATTTTTTAAAAGAAATGCAACACATGACAAGAGGGGGGAACCGTCCGCCGCCAGAACGCTGCCGGACGTGAAGTCGCGGAGCGTACGTGAGCTTGGCGGTGTCAGGGAGCTGAGGCGCCTCATCCGGCCGCTCCTGCTGACGCGTACGCCGGTTCGCATCGAAGTGCCCACTCCTCCCATTTATACAAGCGACGAGGTTCTTTGCGGCTGACGACTTGAATCCGGAGCCCAAATTTAAAATTACCGGGACCTACGCGTTTAAACCACTGCCCAAAGTATACCGTTGCAGTGCAAATAAAAAAGGAACCTGCTCCACGGAGCGGTTCCCAAACGCCCTTTTCCCAAGAGCGGTTCTCTACATCGATCAAATGGTTACTGATCAATCGCCTGCTTCAGTATAGCCGAAGCTTGCTGGGTGGCTAGTCCCTTGACGAGCATAAGCTCGCTGATGAACAGCTGCTGCGCATTGTCCAGCATAAGTTTGTCTCCGGTCCCGAGTACCTTATTTCTGCTGATCCGCGACAGGTCGCGAATGACTTCTGCGCTTTCACAAATGTCGCCGCTCTTCATTTTCTCCTGATTCAGGCGAAAACGCTGGGCAGGGTTTATCGAAAGATCCGGCTCGCCTTCGTGGACAATCGTCAAGGCTTTGTCAATGATAGCCGAGTCAACGACCTCGCGTATTCCCAGTGCCGAGACTTTTTCGACGGGGACCATGATTTGCAGCTCTCTTAGCAACATGTGTAAAACGTAATAAAGATGCCGCTCGCCAAGAAAGTCCTTCTCTTCAATCGCCTCGACAACACCTGCACCATGACTGGGATAAAAAATCTTGTCTCCAGCTTGAAACACAAGTCCACCCCCTTCATAACCAACTACTATAGTATACCACAAAACAATCCGTTTGATAAAATTTATTATTCTAACACAAGGATTTTATTTGTGTCAACAAAAATAATCCCAAGAGCGCAGATCGCCATCGAGACGACAGACCGGGCCAAGCAGGCGGCACTACGGCAGCTAATCGAGCAATACGGCCCGTTTTCCGGCGATCGGCAGCTGAACAAGGGGGAGGGGAGCGCAATGGAGCGGTGCAGATGCAGTGCAGGTGAGCAACATGAGCCAAGTTTTCCAGTGTACTTTTCCGCAGCGACGCTCGCGTTATGAGGCAACATCCCGTTTCGTAAACGTAACCCAGGCGGCCGTCATAAGCGCCACGAAATAAGCGAGCAGGACAAGCAGGGAGAAGTTCAGCGTCATCCCCTGGATCAGCGGCGAGCCGCCGTCCATGTACACCGAGAGCGACGTATTGGCAAAAAGCGAGTACTTAATCCAACTGTACTTGCTGGCAAGCATGGATGTGACGGACGGGCCCACCAGTTGCAAAACGAGTGAAATGCCGATCGCCAAAGCTGCGTTGCGAGAGACAGTCGAGAGCATAAACGCAATGGTCGCAACGAAAAACAGTTCAATCGAGGCCAGACCGTACTTGGCAAGCAAGTAGACGATCATGCTGCTCTCCTGCACGCTGCCTTGAGCGTCTACACTCAGGTGGGGCAGGGTCAGGAGCTGCGGAAGTTCCGGCGGCGTGAAGCCAAAGAGGATGCCTTTGCACAGAATCGTACTTGCCAGCAAAACGAGCAGCATCGTCAGGGCAAACTGCAGGACGCAGAGATATTTGGCCAAAAGAATCTTGGAGCGGCTAAACGGTTTGACGAGCAGGAATTTCACTGTGCCCCAGGAAAACTCGTTGGCGACGATTCCGCCCGCCACGACGATGACGCACAGACTGATCAGTAAAACAAGCTCCACCCCTTCATCGGCAAAGCTAAAAATGGAAAGATCGGCCGGGACGATATTATGCTCCAGTGCGTACTCGTTGATTTTTAGCTGATTCTCCATCCACTTGATTGTCTCTGGATTGTGCTCTTGCAAGAGCGAAGCTTGAAGCTGCTGATTTGTTTGCATGACGTCGGTCTGCCAACTCGTTGCAGCAGGGGCATCCGCTTGACCGTACTTGCTGACGAGCCCGATTGCGGCTACGGCCAGCAGGAGCATGGCTATCATGAACCAGGTGCGAAATCGCGTGTACAGCTTCATATTTTCATTTTGGAGCAGCTTAAGCACTGTATTCACCCCGCGTGATCTGCAAAAATTTCTCTTCAAGCGTCGGCGTGGCCGTCTTTACCTGAAAAATGCTGATGCCGGCATGGACCAACGCAGAAATGACGGTGGGAATCTGATCCTTGCTCATCTGTACGCGCAGCGTATCGTTGATGACGGAGCTTGGCAAGGTGGGGAACGCATTGGCGAGCAGTGCGTTGGCATTCTCGACTTCATTCACTTCAAACGTGACAGTGGCGTCAACGGCATCGTTTCTGATCATGTCCTGCAGTGAGCGGACGTCAACCAGTTTGCCTTCCTGAATAATGGCGATTTCATCGCACATCAATTCCATTTCGGCGAGCAGGTGGCTGGAGACGATCACCGACGTGCCGTCCACATCGGCCAGCTGGCGCAGATGATCGCGCAGCTCGCGAATCCCTGCCGGGTCGAGGCCGTTGGTCGGCTCATCGAGGATCAGCACAGCGGGGCGATGCAGCAGCGATTGGGCAATGCCGAGCCGCTGGCGCATGCCGAGCGAGTAGGTTTTCACCTTTTGGTGGATGCTTTTTTCCAGGCCGACGAGGGCGACGACTTCCTTGACGCGCTTCCTGTTTACGTCGGGCAGCATCCGGGCACTGTGCAGCAGGTTCTGGTAACCCGACATGAATTTGTACATGTCCGGGTTTTCCACGATGGCCCCGACGTGTTTGATCGCGCGCGCGTAATCCCGCCTTACGCTCGCCCCCTTGATCGTGATCTCGCCGCTGGTGATCGACGACAGGCCGACCATCATCCGAATAATCGAGGTCTTCCCCGCTCCGTTCGGGCCGAGCAACCCGAATACCTTCCCTTTGCCGATAGTAAAGCTGACGTTGTCTATGATTGTTTTCAAACCGATTTTTTTCGTGACGTTTCTGAGTTGGACAATTGCTTCCCGTTCCATGGGCTTCCTCCCTTAAAGATGTGCGCAGGGCAAAGTAAGATCGTGAAAAGTTCAATTACACAAGTGCTATGATAATGCGTTTTGGCGATCTCCGATACGATCCGCGGGTTGAAAGGTCCCTCCGCCTTGAGGTGGATATTTTGCTTGTGCATCAAGTGAAGCTTCTGATATTCCTTTGACATTTGCCGCTTGTGATGGAGATAAGGACACACAGCAGAGGAGGGTGGAAGTATGGGTGGTGGTTTTGATCTTGAGCAATTGGCGGCGATCGTGGAGGAAGCAGAGTGGAAGCGCGTCTATGAAGTGGAGATGGCAAGCTGGCCGAGAGCTGGTCGGAACGTTCCGGGAGCTGATCAAATTAGATAAAATTAGCCTAAACGAAAAAGCATGGAATTATCGCCGTGCCTTTCACATTCTGAAGTCCCAATTCTGCTGACTTCTTGGAATATCCGTTATCAAATGACTACTCCCAGATTCGAGAGAACTCGGTCCATTTCTTCAAAATGTTCTTTATCGCTTGAAGCATAAATCATATCAAAACTATCGTCATTATTTATCAACGCTAATATGCTGTCATCGTAATGCTCATAAAATTCGATGCCTATCCAGTGCCGAAAGGAAACCCCTTTGTTTTTAAAATTTTCACGAATAAAATCCATCTCGGTTTGTTCTATGGAATAGAACGACTCACAGCCGTATTCAAGAGCGAATACGGCTTGCAAATAGGCCATCGCATGAAAAAAATCGGTCAATGTTTCAAATTCCTTGTTCCATACCTTTTCATCGTAACTCATGTAGACAGGAGGATTGGGCCTGGTTAAATCGTTCTTATGGATTCCCCAAACACAGACACGCTGATTCTCGCAATAAAAAATTAAATATTCGCTATGTTTGAAGTATTGGAATTGCTCGGGCTTAATCAAACAATCCTGCGTATGATTCAACCGCTCGTCTTTACCGAGTTCCAAATAATAATCTGTAAACACCTGGGGCAATTCACCAAAAATATTTTTAATCCTTTGTATCTCGTCATGACTGAATCCGTTTCGTTTATCGATATGAAACTATTTTTTAATCATTGTAAAATCAGTCATCCACATCACACCTTATCCTTGAACAGTTTTCGAGCGATTGACTTAAGTATATTCCAAGTCAGCCTCCTGATCCATTATTCGGACCCTTCTCCGGGGACCTACTAACTCCGGTGTGAAGGATTTGAACATACCGCTGTTGCCGCGCAAAATTTTCGGCAAAAATTCTCAACATATTTGGCAAAAATTTCGCCGTTTCCTCGGGGTTCCCCATAGCGAAAAAGGGGAGGGTAGCGATGTGCCACCTTCCCCAATATATTTGTTGTTTAGTCTAATTTTCCTCTTCTTTGCAATTCGGCTCTCACGTCATCACGCAAGAAAACCGGGACTGCAATTTTACCCGGTTCGGATTCCAATGTTCTGAAACCAAGTTCAACCAAGTCTGCATACATGCTAACCATTCTAATCACCTCCTTTCGCAGCAAACATTTCAACGGCCTCCGCAAGCGCCAACTGCATTTCAATCTTGTCATTTACTTGCTTTTCAATAGTTTCAGCGAGCGCTAATTGGAGATTGAGTTTTTCTTCTTCCAATCTCTTAATCTTATCCTCTGGAGACTCCTTCACATTGCGAATAACCTTCCTCATGACACACCCACCCCAATCACTGCGATTTCAATCTGGCCGAGCGCGAGGTTCGCCTCAACGACGTGCTTTACAGCAACCGCCCAATCGGCATGTGTCTTATCCTTGTTTTTGAAAACATACTCATTTCCTGCCTGATATTCCGTGGTCATTTCTTCCCATACGGGTGACGGGTCCAACGCATTGTTAGTGACAAAAACTCTATGAGTAGCCTCCGGGTCAATTGCTTTTTTGTCCATAACACTGATAGCCCGAGGTTGAAACTGGGTGATAGACGGATGCGTGTTAATCTCAAGCTTGTTGCCGATTCTCATGCTTATGGGTGACGAAAAACTGGGCGTTTTGCTTCCGCTATCAATAGATGCTATCTTACAATTTTTGACCGACCCTTTGGGTAAAGGTCTTGGATATACAATTCGCAACATCGCGCCGTGATTATCATTGGTAGCACTCGTTATCGGGACCCAATTGCCATCTGAATAGATTTCAAAGCCTGTTGTAATGTCTTCGAATTCTTCCATTCCTTCATCATCATAAAATCTGGCAAGGAATGTTTGAGTATCGCCATCAGGATCACTACCGATGATGAACCTAATCTCCGGTTGCACACTAGTCCGCTGGCTGTTGATCGGGGAAATGATAACGGGTGCATCTGCCACCGAGCCGGTTTTGGTGAAAGTCCAAGTCCTTGTCGATTTTGCGTTTTTTGAATCTGTAGCCTCAATCACTGCTGTATGCGAACCGAGATTCAAGCTACCCCATGCAGACGTAAGATCATAGATGTAATTTGCTCCCTGGTCTGCATTTGGTATGGTACGCACAACCACTCCATCGATTTTTTCAACGATTGTAACTGGGTCATTTTCTGGATCGATAACTGTATAAATCTTTTGCAACGGTGTCGAAAAATTACCAAGATCACGATCACTATCAGAAATCAGAGGCGCAGAATTCAGGATTTCAAGGACGGGACGCCAGCCGCGATTGTCATTGCGATACGACGACGAATTGTAAGGCCAGTAGCGGGCCGAAGAGTAGCCGCGAGACGCGCGGTAAGCGCTGTTGTGTAGATAAGTCTCTTGGCACCAAGAATAAACGCCCATCCAGTTCCAAGCCTGGTTATGGACGCTATTCTTATCCGTATCGTTCAGCGTGGTATCAAGATCACTTGCAATCGGCACCGGAAGCCCCGAGATATTGTCCTCGTTCGTGATGAACCGATCCCACTCATTTGGTTGCTTTCCACCTTCGTAAGTTGTTCCTGTGCCACCTTCGCGCCTTTCTTCACCACCGGTCAAAAGCCGGAGTTTGTATTGCTGCCCATCAATCGTGATCGTCTTTCCGAACACACGGCCATCGCTATTCAAATCATCCCATGACACATTGACTAAAATTACACGATCACAAACCAGCAGTGTCTTTGCGCCATCCTTGATTTTGTGCCACTGTAACTTGTTCGCATCATTGGAATCTGTATTGCCAATGTTCCAATTTCCGATGTTCGGATCAGTTGAAAAATCGGCGATATTTCCAACACCAGCCCCGGTATACGGTTCCGTTGTGATACGCCAAGGCCGCGTCGGTCTAGGCTTAACTGTGCTTCCGTTTCGTAGCGTTCCTAGTTTTACCAGACCTTCGTATGTTGCCAAAATAATCACTTCCTTTTCCTTCCACGTCGATATAGTCATACTTGGCAAAAATTCCCTTGCAAAGGTTAAAACTATTGGAATGGCGAGCATATCCCAGCCAACTGCTTACGGACTGGTTTACTTCCTTACTTGTCATCTCGCCAGCTAGCAGCTTACGGTGCATCGCTTTGATGCGTCGTTTCATGGCTCGTTTGGATTGATTCCGAACCAAACGATGCGTCGTCCATATCTTGTATCCATAAGCATTCACACCTTGCTTGAGTGGAAAGATTTTGGTCTTTTTGTTCGTTTGCAGATGTAGGAACGTGGATAAAAACCACTTCATGCGCTCCAAGATGCGTTGCGCTTCCTCTTTTGTCGGGAGAATAGCGATAACATCATCCATATACCGAACATACCACTTCACACTAAGAAAACGTTTGGCGTACTGATCCAACTCGTTTAGATACAGATTGGCAAACTCCTGTGATGTCGCATTTCCAAGTGGTAGACCTTTTTCGCCTTCTGGCGAACTGTCGATGATTTTATCAAGTAGCAAAAGTGTATCGTGGCAACGAATCTTTTTCCGTATGATGCGTTTCAAGACGTCGCGGTCAATGGAGTAAAAGAACTTGGCGACATCGAGTTTGATGATCCACCCGCCACCATATTTCCATTGGCACAGTTTCATAAAGTGTTGGACACGATCCACCGCTTTATGGGTGCCCTTATCCTTCCTGCAAGCGAAACTGTCGCTGATGTACACCTTTTCATAGATTTGGCTGATCACGTTTTGCACGGCGAATTGCACAACCTTATCGCGAATTCTCGGCGCGTTGACGATGCGTTCTTTCGACTCAAACACTTTAAAAGTGATATAATCGCCAACTACATATTTTTTTGTTCGAAGCTCCTGCCATAAAGCAACCAAGTTAAGCTCTTTGGTCATGCTGAACAAAATCGCATCTTTCTTGAACTTTCTGTCAGCCTTCTGCGTTTGCCTATATGCTTTTTCGATGTTCGCGAAATCAGTTATTTGATCATAGAGAGTTGTCATATTGGCATCCTTTCATGGCTTGGCAAAATGACACTGTTCATGTGTTTACACCTTATAGGTGAAGGATTGGCTCTCCCTTGAAGTTCAAAGCCTAGTCGGCGAATCCGTAGACGCGCCGATCGAATGACTTACTAACAAGTCGGGACGCCAGCCGCGATTGTCATTGCGATTCGACGACGAATTGTAATTCCAGTTGCGGGCCGAATTGTAGCCGCGATTCGCGCGGTAAGCGCTCATACAGAGCCAACCCTATGAAGCTAAGACTTTCTCATCAAACCGCCTGTAATTCTGCCAAGTTCTACGATTTTCCTTTGGACTTCAAGCAGTTTTTTGGCGGTAATATACCGTTGTTCCTTTGCAATCCCGAATAAGACAAGCAAAAGCTTCCATTCCGCATCGACTTGTTGTAAATACATGCGTCGATTGGATCTCGATACATTCGCCAGCATAATGTGCCGAATCCCTCGATAGCAGGCTTGCTTGATTTCTTGACAAAGTGCAAATTTCTCTGCCTTCGGAAATCTCGCAAGAAGCGGATATATTTCATTGAGAAACACTTCCGCCTTCTTTTGCAGGATAAGCGGTTCCATCAAATAAACACCTTTCCATTTCCATACATTCCCTCAATGATCTGTACGCTATCGACTGATTTGATCGTATCGATGAAGACATGCTTCATCCCGAGGTCCGTCATTTCATGATTTAATGCGACTTCAAAAGCAAGCGCCATAACATCATGTACCAAGCCTTGAATTTCCGGCTTAAACTCTTCCAACTTTGCCTGCAAGGTAACATCATTGTCTAGCAGTGGCTTCAGTACGGGATTGAAGTCGTCTGGATGCGCCCTTGTTTTCTCCGTAACCCCCTGGATCGTCTGGTTAATGGCAGGCAGAATGTTTCCCTGAATGCTCATTTGACCGTTCCCCCTTAAAAGATTGCGTCGAAATCAAACTCCAATTCGTCCGTCGATTCTAAGTTTTTTGTTGTGGTAGTCTTAATAGCAGCCAAGTCGCCATCTGCATCAAAGATACCCACTTCATTGATTCCTTTGTCCGCTAATCCATCTATATCAGCCTGCACGGCCAACGAATATCGGACCGTTGTCGAGGCAGGGAGAGAAGGGGTAACAGTCCGGCGGAGGACCTCTTGAAACAGCCCCGTTTCCTCGCCGGTTAAACTCTTCGGTTTTCCTTGCTGATCGACACCACCGGTACCAATGGCAATATGGGTTATTTCCGGCATAGGAGCGAGTCCTGCTACAGCACGCGCCAACTTCTCCCGATATACTTTCGTTCTCGCGGTCGCCATCTTACTGCCTCCTTAAATCGTTTCCTCTTCGATAATTTCACCATTACGGATATGACGAACGACGCAGGAATCGGCCAGCTCTAAGTAAAGGTCGATTCCCTTTGAATTGACCCCGTCAAAAGTATGCGCCCCGTCAAAGCGCCACGCTCCATTGAATGTCAAAACTCCTGGGTCAATCGCATCATACTTTCCTACCCCCAAGTACCAAGGGAATGCTTTGAATTTAGCTCCGGCATCCATATCCTGAATGTGGGCCAGCGCTTTGCTCTTGACGGTAGCTAACGATTGTATCTCGATAGGGAATGGAATGCTGATCCGTTGGGACAAACGAATGAAGCAAGGCATAGAAGCCGCTAAATAAACGTCGATTCCTTTTTCGTTTATCCCGTTAAAGAATCTCGTTCCATCAAACTGCCAAGTGCCGTTAAAGACAAGGCTGCCAGGGTCAGAAACTTCAAGCTCGCCAAATCCAAGGAATTGGTAGAGCATTTTCCATTTTGCTTTACTTTCGATTCTCCATCCCGAGTCAATGATCGCGCGGCTTTTCATCTTTGCTGCTGCTTGAGCGTGAAAATCACTCGGGACTTCGATAAGCAAGCCCACAATATGCAGCAAGTGCGCGGGCTTCACTTCGTTGAAGGCCGTTTTTAAACCGGAATAGCTGACCAAATCGTCGATTTCATAGATTGTCTTAAACGTATAGTTGCTGTACAGCGGAATAAAACGGGCGCTGCGTGTCCGACTGTATGCATTCGCCAAATCAATGGCCGCTTGTTCAGTAAAGGAGCCGGTGCCAGCAATGCGTCCCTTGATACGAGAACGCCGCTCTTCGTAGGTATCATTTGGATCAGGAGTCAGCCCCCATTCCTCTTCCCAAATTTCCAGCCCCCAGCTCGCTGTTTCGATAAAAGCCTGGTCTAGTATCTCATCGAACATGAACCATACCTTATCAATCTCTATACCTTCCGTGTCCAGTAGCGCTCGCATAAGGTGAGACTTTGCGTAATCCTGATGGAGATAGCCCATCATAATGGGGCCGCGCGTACTCGTCCAATCATTGGGATTCACGAACTGTCACCACCCCTAATACAGCTACCTCGCCAGGCGCGATCTCGATATTCCCTTCGCGTCCATTTACTTGGAGTTGGTCATAATCAACTACCGGTGGAATGTCCAGGATAATATTTGCTATTCGTGTATACCGGACTAACGGATCAGAAAAGGCCAGCGTTTTTAAGTAAGCCCGCGCGCCTTCCTCAATCATTTGTTTGACTTGATCCACCGTTCCGTCACTTGCCAGCGTGACCGAAACAGAAATGTTAATAGGGACTTCAACCGCACCAGCAACTGTTACCGTGGCTCCAATAGGGCAGACGCTTTGGATAAAGGTATTTACCTGATCCACTATAACGGGGGAGGGTGCAACCTTTTCAGCGCTTATCAAAACTACTTTTACCGTTCCCGGTCCATCCCAAAGAGGAACGACTTGCACACCCCCGACGCCTGGAATCGAAAGCGCCCATTGCTCATAGTCTGCTTTGTTCCCACTTCCTGTTGGCGTGCGAACCTTCAGCAAGAAACGCTCTAGCAATGAGCTGTCGCTTTCTTCATCCGTCCCGCCTTCCATTGCGGAAAGGTTGGTTACAGACTTGATACCCGACAGCTTTTCCGTTAAGTGACGGATTGCGCCTGGTGGCACGTTGCCGATCCGTCCCGGTTCAAGAGCTTCGGCCTCAACGAATCCCTCACCATTTGCATTCAATGTAACAGACCTTGTGATCTTAAATAGAATCGCAGGGGAGGATTCCGTGCTTTCTGTACTGATCACATAACCGTTCGGGACGAACGATCCGGGATCGCCATCGAAACGGATGGTTTCCCCGGTTGTTTTGGCCGTGGTAGCCGGTCGACGGAAGACGCCGTGTTCAGCGCAACGCGCGTCTAAATAGACTCCGAACGTCGTTGAAGCAAATACTCGCCGCAGCACTTCTTTGGCCCAGTCTGCTGCTTGTGTTAGCTGGATCGCGACAGGGGCCAATATATCCCAAGGGAAAGACCCTTCAGACCGATCCAATTTGGCTGGTAGACGAGATAGCATGCGTTCCCTGATCGCTTCTTCTGTTTCATCCTCTAAAAAAGGGGGAAGTTGGGTCACAAGCTCACCTCCAACCGTTGTTCGCTCCCGACAACCGGAACTACCGTAAAGGATACCCTGGCCGAGTCTCCTTCAAATTGATGGTCAAAGTCGACAACCGCCTGTGTTCGCGGATCAACAAGCAACGCCTCTGTAATCATCCGCTCAATCTCTGACTTAACTGCGGCTCGCGTTGGTTGACGGCGGGCACTCCGCAGCTCGCTGCCATAGTCCGTTGAGTATGCCAAATAAGCAAAACGTTCGGTCATAACTGCTTTTTGGCACCACTGTGCCCAGGCCGTATGACCGTCCGCCATAACAAAACGACCCGCACCATCAACAACAAAGTCGCCGTTGGCAAAATCAAACAGCGGACTTTCGGGATATTGAATAAGGTTCGGGCGATTCTCTTCGACTAACTGCGGCATATCAAAAGTCGGAAATAGATTAGGCACCGGCTGTCACCACCTTGCTGATTATGACCGGATCGCTGCGCACCCACAAGACAAGAACACGATCACCCGGCTGAAGCTCAGGGGCAAATCGAAGATTCACATGTGGGACGTGCCCACTGTCCTTACCGCCAGCAAAATCTATTCGGGTCGGCGGTGATAAAGTTGTGCCTGGTGTATCTTCACCCTCCGAAGTCACAGGGGAAGCCATCCGAACCACGCGAGATAAGAGCGGGATGGTTACGTCCAGCATCCATTCAGCGACCAGGTAGTCACTGCGGGGGATAGGAGGGCCAAACTGATCCAGCCGTAAGTTTCCTTCCTCGTCAATAACCCCAAAATCCATTGTGCTGGGGGCTGCTGTTTTTTTGATTGTCCTGGCATCGATTGCTCGGGCCAGTCGATTTACTCCTTTACCCGTCATACACTTTCCACCTCCATGACCATGCTGCGGGAATCCGCGTCATGCTGAATGCCCGCAACGACAAAATAACCTATCAGCGTTCCAGCAGCGATATACACCTTATCGCCACGGCGGAGGAACGGAAGGTCAGGAGCGGTAACGGTTCGTCGTTTACGAGGAACACCCCGTTCTTTCAAAATTTCCTGCGCTGCTGCTTTTGCTGCCGCAGCGGTATCGTACTGCTCTTGATAGATGACGTCCTGTAAAACCCCGAACTCTGTCCTGCCATCCAAAGTTGCAACGACCGGCGCGCGGCCTTCTGCATTTTCTTTGCCAACTATTTTGACACGAGTAACGAGGTCCTCAATGTCTTGCTTATCTGTCATCCCTCGAACAATATCCGTACCAAACTGGTACACTGTTTTGTTTTGCCCCTGACGAAGAACATGAATAGCACCGCCACTCGCCCGAATGACGTGCTTTCCGCCCCCGCGCTTGTGAACTTGATCCAGAACCTTTTCAAGCATCGCGGCTAGTGTATCCCCTCGAAAGACTTGCTTCGGCAGCGACATACTCGGAACATCAATCTGCCCAATAGGGATGTTCCAAGCTTTGGCGATGTCCCGGATAATGACGTCGGCCTTTGTACCATTGGGATAATACCGATCATCCTTGCTGCGCAGGAGATAGATCAGGTTGTCGTATGATTTAACAGACAAAACACCAACAGAATCATTTTCATATTCCCAGTCGAAAATGACCCCTTGATGGATGTTTTGCCATCCTTCTCCCCAGTTGGACCGAAGAATGGTTCGCGCACCCAAAGGCAATTTTTGATGCAACCACCCATCACCAAACTTTTGATTCAGTACCCGAAATTGAAGCCGGACGGCCAATTCACCCGACTGTTCTTCCCAACCCAAGCAGTTTGCCACGTTTGACAGGGGAAGCAGTTCGCCGCTTGGCAGAAAAACACCAACGTCGTACTTTACATCAGCTAAATTGATCAACGTAGCACCTCCTACACAGGCAAACGTAAAACCTGACCTGGCTTAATCGCATTCGGATCAGGACCGATCAGCTTTTTATTTTCGGGAATGTTATAAATCTCAGGGTGTCTCGCGCCGTTTTGGAGGTGTTTCTTAGCGATTCCCCAAAGCGTATCGCCTTTCACAACCGTATGCGTCTTGGGGGGTGGGGGAAGAGGACGGGAGGCAGATAGCACTTTTGCCTCCCCATTGGATTTTGCTTCACCTTCTGAGCGGATCAGGATGTCTCTAGCCTGTACCAGCTCCAGGGAATACCGCATATCCCCATGCCCACCTTCCCAGGTGTGTTCAAATGTTTGGATGTAAACATCATGATTGAACGGGGTTTCCGTCACCAACAACCGCAATTTTTTGCCTTCGTTCCGCCAGGCCGAAAGGTCCCCTGCTATAGCTCCCGGATCGCGCCACGACTTGACCAACACGGTGTTTTTTCGTGTCTCTCCAGGGAGCAGGCCATCAAACGTAATCCGTGTCAATACCGTGCCGCGTGGCAAGGCGTACTCGCCAAGTTCTATCGCTTCAAACGTTTGAATGCGTGCAGCGGTGACGGCAGTAATGCGTTCCGGGTTCATAGGGAAGTGTAACCGTTTGCCGGTTTCGTCTGTCAAATAGAAGTCCATACCCTCACCGCCTACACACTGTTATCGGTTGAACCTTCGAGGCGCGCCCCGATCTTCTCGGCGATTTCATCGGCGATTTCGTCGCCATGCTCGCGAATCGCTTCGATAACATCTTCGCCGTTGCCTTCAACTGTAATGGAGAAGTGAACGCCGCCCAGATTGATTGTTAGCCCCGTTCCCGACGGCGCGAGCGGAGCGACCGGCCCAAATGCGGGTGCTTGTACGGAGCCGACAATGCCACCGAAAGCAAAGGGACGCACACCAAGCATTTGCCCGGCTTGCTCCCACAGTTCCCGGCCTCGGTTTCTCATGCCAGGCGACAGGGGGATGATCGCTTCCGGTCCGGCTTCGCCAACCAACCCAAAATGTGGGCGGGTGATGAAGCCACCTCGGGCGTAAGCCTTTGCACCACCAGCCGCAGCCGCTTGCCCAGCTTCCTTACCTTCGCTGAAGGCGCTGCTGACCTTGCTCCAAAAACTGCCCCATTTGCCCTTGATATTCTCCCAGGAACTGTGCGCCCAGCTTTCAACACCTCTCCATTTTTCTTTCCACCAATCCCCATTGAACAGGGTGCTGTCGATAGAATCACGGGCATTGTTCCAAGTCTCTTCCAAATCTGCCCAAGTGTTATTCGCCCAATCTTCGACGCCTTTCCATTTCTCATTCCACCATTCACCGTTAAAGATTGTTTCCTCAATGGCGGAGATAGCGTCGTTCCAGGTTTGTTCTGCATTTTTCCAGGAGGCATCCGACCAAGCTTCGACAGCGCTCCATTTCTCGTTCCACCAATCTCCGCTGAAAAGAGTGCTGTCGATGTAGCCGACGGCAAAGCCAATTCCTCTGGCGATTGCTTGCGGAGCGGTGTCGGAAATCCAGTTCCAGGTATCGCCTGCGATGCGCTTCACGCCATCCCAAGCATCTCGCGCTATGTCACCTAGCTGGTCAAACTGTCCGCCGAGCCATTCTCCAATCGCGCCGCCGCCCAGACTTCCCAAGATACCGCCGATCAGACCGCCGACTGCTGTTCCTAACCCTGGAATAATCGAACCGAGTGCAGCGCCGCCAGCAGCTCCAGCAGTGAATCCGCCCCAACTGCCGACCGTTCCACCGATAGCCCGGTTTCGTTCCTCTCCAGGACGAGCAGAAGCGATGCTCAGTGCATCCAGGCCAATCCCCAGCGGGAGGGCTGCTTTTCCGGCAACACGCGAAATCAATCCCATTTCTTTGCTTCCGCCCAGCAGTCGCTTCCACCAGCTTTGCTTTGGCAAGGCCGTTTCTGCCGTTTCTAAAACAGGAGTCACAGCAGCCCTGGACGTGGCAAAGACTTCTCTGGCTTGATCCACGCGAAGTTGCTGCGTTTTTGCAACGTCTTTCAAATCACTCACTTTACGCGACTGGGTAATGACTTCACTCCTGGCAGCTTCAACAGCTTTTTTAGCTTCTGTAACCTTTTTGTCCAATCCAGCCGGAATAGGTGTTCCAAATCTCCGGTATGCCTCTGCCGCGTCCGCAGATTGTTTGGTAAGCTGCTTGTATTGCTTGACTGTTTCATTCAGTTTCGTTTGACTGGCATGTCGTGCTTTTTCAGCAGCTTGTACAGCTAATTCAGCCTCTTTAGCCTTGTTGATCGCTTCACGGAAGGAGGCAGCGCTTGTCTTCAGGTTAGCGGTTGACTTGGCTAGATCGGCAGACGAAGCGGACGGGATGGAATCCGCAGCCGACGGAATTGGCGTTTTACCGCCTCCGAATATCCGTCGGTACCAAGGAACTTGACGGACTGCATCGGATGCGGTTGCTGCGGTGGCGGCAGCAGTTGTGGCGACGTCGCCCCGCATCATTTGAGAAATACTTCGTCCTCCCTTGACCAACCCTCTGCCAAGTTTAAACGGGCCTTTAAGCAATTTTCCGACCTTTGTAATCAACCAGGCATCCATCATCAGCGCAAGCGACTGACCTACCGGGCTGCTTGTCTCACCGCCAAGCCAGGTTGGTTGTAGATTAAGGAATGCTTCTTTTGCCTTTTGCGCGATTTTCCCTGCATCGAAGGCTTCGAGAAACGCTTCAAGAAAAGAGCGTCCAGCGGAGGCACCAGCTTCAACAAAAGGCGAATCGCTAATCTTTGCTTCCGCGTCGGTCCCCATACCTAGAAGACCAAGAAGCACGCTATTCAGCCCGGCACCTAACGCACCGCCGATGCTTGCGGCGATGGAATCAACTCGTTCCTTGCCGCCGCCAGCCCACCAAGACGCGAACGGTTCACTGATAATTTTGTCCCAGGCGATTTTCACTTTCCCGAACAAATCAGCGTTTTTGAACTGTTCGTCATGAAAGAGTGCCCGAAGATTGCGGGTCATGACTTGGACTTTATCCACGAAATACCGCGTGAATCGAGAAGCTACTTTTTCCACCTGATCGCCCATCCTGGCGATTCCTTCGGCATTTTCCTTTCGCCATTGGCGAAACGATTGTAAAAGGGGTGTGATCCCATCAGTCAAACCTTGACCCCACCGCTTGATGATGTTGTTCATAAAAAACGATTTGACGCCCAGGAGAAGGTTAGCCAGGTTGTCCGAAAGCTTACTCATCATCCCGTCGAACCGGGCAAATTCCTGGACTGCTTTCGGCCATGTTTTGCTGATGTCCATTCCTGAATCGGCCAACTTCTCCAGCCGTTCACGAGCAGCTCCCGAAATAGCCCCCATTTCCTGAAGGGCGGATGTCATCTCGCCAACCGGACGACCCGACGCCATCGCGTCATAAAGCCGCCCCATCCACAGCGCAACATCACCAAATTCCTTTTGCGTACCAGCCGCAATGTCACCGACAAGCCGCAATCCCTCACCGGTCGAAAGAGCATTTCCGGTAAATACTTGCAGGACCCGGCTGGCTTCATAAATCTCATCACGGGTATAGGGCGTTGTTCCGGCGAAAGTCGTCAATTCCTCAACACGCTTTTTGGCCGCTGCGGCATCACCGAGCAATACCTCGAAGGCCGTCTCGATATTTTGCTGTTGCATGACCATTTTCAACGGCACCACAATGCCCCCGGCTGTCCCTGCGCCAATACCCAGGATGCCAAGGGCTGAATTCATGCCTCTTAATATCGTCCGGAATGGGGAGGTAGCCATATCCAAAACACTGACTGTGATTCGGTAGCTACTGCTAGCGACACGGCGGGCCAATGCGCCTATTCTGTTGATCATTGCTGAAGCGCGGTCAAGGACATGGATCGCGAGCTGCCAGCGGGTGCGATTCATTTGGTCAAGCCGTTTTCGCGTACGATCTGCGATCTGATCAAACCTGCTTACTTTCTTTTCGGCATTCGACAGACTGGGTTCGGTCCGATCCTCAACCGTCACCGGGATTTCAATGCGGTATACCTCTTCAGCCACCGGTGATCACCCCTTGTTTCCTTGCTTCGCCAGCAAAGCCCGACGTTCTTCCGCTTCGGCCTCTAACGCTACTTTCGTTGAGACAAAACAAAAAAGCCGCTCACCTTCGGGCAGCTTTAGGATTTCACTCGGGAGTTTTCCCTGGCGCTGAAAAATATGGTGCAGGAGAGTTGCTTTTCCTCCTGCCTGGATCAGTTTTTTATGATTTCTTCAGCCTCTCCGCTTTCCTCTTCGTCGAGGTCATATCCAGATAAACGATCAATCTGTTCGATGACCGCTTCTTTTTCTCCGGGAAGCAGAACCTTGTCGATGAGCTGCACGCCACTAATGACATTGAGCTGATCCCACGCCGATTTGTTATTCCAGACCTTTTTGCGATCTTCTTCGATGGTCGCTTCATAGATGAGGAAAGAGCGGTATCTAGCTGTATCCGTGTCATCTGGCATTTTAATGCCGCCCAAGCGGCGGTTTTTCTTATACTTGGTTGCTTTATCTCGGCAGGAGTTGTATTCCGCTTCGGTCAACGGACGAATTCTGAATCGGAAAAAGACTTTGCCTTTGCGAGCGATTTCGATTACCTTTCGTTCTTCTTCTGTGTTGGCCGCTGCATCGAGCAGGCCGCGCAGGATGTCCGTTTCGTTGTCCAACAATTCCTCTGGCGATGTGCGTTCGTCTTCATGTTCGGAAAATGGTTTCACAGTTTCATTCCTCCTGAAGGGTAGTTGGTAGGGAAGCGCCCAGGGATTCCCCAGGCGCTACTCGTTATCTGCTGGCGCGAAGTACGCCGGTAAAGTTGAATACGGCATCAGGCGCTTGAGAGCGCAAGCTGTCGACCAGTTTTTTAAGCAGGATCGCATCGCGAATCACTGTTTCGGTAAAAGTCAGTGTCATGCTGTAACTTTGCATGATTGCCCAGGTATGCTTTTGCCCGGCGGGCTGATAGTCCGAGTTGGTAATACTGATCTGCGCTTGCCAGGTGTTTACTTCGGCCAAGAACGTACCGTCGCCGTCGTACAGCTCGCCGGAATATCCCCGCGAGATATTACGGAAATCAAAGACGCCATAATCAAGCATTTGCTGAATGTCCGGCGGGCTGTTCACCCGGAAAGACCAGGCACGTTGCACGATCTCCCCGACTTGAATGTTCGCCACGTCGATGGAGCCGTCCGGGACGCAATCCCGGAAAATATATCTTGCATCCTTCGCCATCGTTGTTTAAACCTCCTTACGCCGTTTTCGGCGAAAATTGGAACCCGAAATCCATGTACAGCTTTTCGATGCTGTCCAAGTCGGCCAGGTCCGTGAAGCGGAACCATGCCGAATCGCCTTGCGGCGGATTGTCGGGGTCCACGACCAATTGACCGCTTTCCAGTCCACCCTCGCGGATCATCGTCTGAATGATCCCGTTCGCAATGGTGATGACAAACGCGCGGCCATCTTCATTGTTGTTCCATTTACCGAGGTACGGGTGGAGCGTATACACGATCCGATCGATCAGTTCAAATCGGGTCTTTGTGCGGCGAATTTTCTTCCAGCCCTCGTCTTCGTCAGCCAGAAGCGTTACTTTGGTGTTAATTCCGTAATCAATTTGCGCCAAGCCGTCCGGGTTGAGCGAGAAGGTGAGCATACCGGATTGAATTGCCTCTTTGTACTGCGCATTCGTCAGTTCTCCGACCAGATCGATAGAGCCGGTCATTGGAACATGGGTTAAGCTGACATTGTACGCACTGGAGGCAATCACTCCGGCTACCCGAGCAGCCGCTTTTGCACCTTCCACCGGACCGCTGGCAGTCTGAAATCCGTTGCCGACATAGACGACGGCAAAATCGTTGAATGCTTTGGCGTTTTGCTTTCGCGTCGCAAACGGGACGCTGGTCGGTTCGCCGACCACGCCGATAATCCGCCCGCCGCCTTCGGCCAGCATACGGTTGACGAATGACTGAAGGGAGGCGTGAACCGCTGCGTCCTCGGAATCGACCGTGATCGTATCGAAGAATTTGCGTTCCAACAGCATAAAAGCATTCGCATAATCCTCGCCGGTGATAGCCGGATCAGTACCGCCGGTTAACGGTTCATCCAGCAACGTGTCTAATTCGCCAGCGCCATCGGCCAGCTTGGCAGCGTTGAGGTATTGGCTCTTTGCGTTGATCACCTCAACAAGTCGAGCCGGTTCGCCGTTTCCTTTCGCAAACAGCAGACGTTCCATTTGACGGGTGTTCTCATGCACTAACAATTCCCGCATGTCCGTGTCGTCCAGTGAATCGCGGATCGTAACCGTGAACGGGCGGGTGGTCGGATATTTGGTCGTCAGTTTGACAACTTTGACCGCCGTATCGGCGGTGTCGGTCAGCTCCAGCGACGCCTTTGTGCCACCGGTCCCGCTCCGAACGGCCAGCACCGTGCTGGCTCCGCCCGAGAAAATTTCTCGGATGCACTCCGGGCCGTTGCCACTTCCGAGCTTTCCGGTCAACTCGCCAGGCGACTCGACCGTAACAACTTCACCGAGCGGCCCCCAATTTGATTTGATGACGGCAGCAGCGACGCCGACCGTTCCCGTGACAACACGGGCACCGCCAGCATTATGCCAGCGGACATAGACGTCCGGCCTGACCTTCTGCTCGCCCAAAATGAATGTTTCTCCTGGCATGGGTTACACCTGCCTTTTCTTAAAATCTTGAATCGCCCGTTCCACTTCGGCACGGGTCAGGGTGTCCTTGTCCACCCGACGCAGCGCTCCGGCCATCATGTCGGGGGAGACTCCAAACCCGGCGACAGCGGCCATGATTTCCTGCTTGCTGTAGGTGGCTTCAGGCTTTGTTTTTCGCGTTTTGCTTTCTTTCACTTCCGTCATAGTAAGCACCTCCGTTAATGGCAATCTGATTAAGCGGCGGCACTGTCGCACTCGTCCGTAGGATGCCGAACCGCACATCCAAGGCGATTTGCCCGGTGCGGAACGGGTCCAGGGAGCTGTCGGCGGATACCCTCTGGATGATCATGCGAGACTGGTCCAGCATGGTGATGTGGCCGTCGAGGGCGAGCTGCCGGACTGTCCGATCCAGCCATGTATTGCGGGCCGGAACGCGAGGGACGAGCATATGGCCGCGCATGGTCGCGTCGATCCACGCGCCCCAGTTTATCGTTTGGATGCTGCGGATCGCGGCGATCCGCCAGTACAGGGCTGGCGTCTCGTCCGACGGGTTCCAGCTCTGTGGGTCCGTCTGCATGGACGGAAACCGCTGCGCCGCCCATGCAGATAACGCCGATGCAGGATCTGGCTCCAGCGGCTCATGCAGCAGCCAGCCGAGCGAAAAGACTTCGAATTGAACACCCCGCGTAATGGCGTTGAACTTTTCGTCCAACATGTCCGCGCTGGTCGAGCCGGTGAACCGGCACAAGATTGCCTCACCGGTGACACTGTCCGTGAGCAATCGGTGATCAAGAGCGTCAATCACAGCAGAGACAAGGCTGTCCACATACCTAAATTGTGTGTGTGCCACATAGGGCCATACTTCAATCATGGAACTGATTCCCGCCCAGTCGTTTTCGTCCGATTCCGACCCTTTCGTCATAACGAGGTAGGGCTTTTCTTCGTCCGCTGCGGCTGCGTCCGTTTCGAAGACGCGACCAGCGATCTCGGGGATATGATCAATAAGCTGCTGACGTATGAGTCCGCGCATCACGAATCCCTCCAAACATCGCGTACCGCTTTTCGTAGCGTCCCGATATGGCGCTGAACGGTCGGCTTGATGATTGGTCTTGGTTTCATCCCTTTGACCGATCCGGCGATCACATATTGACCGCCGCCGACCGGAAACCGGAGCGCCTTTTTATGCTTCGGTTTGATCACCTGTTTCTTTGGACCATACAAACCAGTTCCGGTTTCCAGGTAACTGCCGTAGCGCATGGTGTGCGCCAAATAAACAACGGCCATTTGATTCCCTTTGCCACCATCCGCGCCGCCATGTATGCCTTGCCTGGCGTGGCCGGTTCGATCTTCCCAGGACGCTTTTTGTTTCGCGTCGCCTTCCATAATTTTGCCGACATGCTTTGCGACAAGCAGCGTTGCCGCTTTCCGGCGTTCGATTTTAGCTCGCACTTCATCCAGGATCGACATATCACTTCATCCTTTCCAGCTCACATACATAGCCGCACACCTCGTTTTGCACAATCTGCGGATGAACGGATGTGATCCGAAATTTCCCATGCGGATACGCTTCGAATTCCTGGGTGACATCCGGCCCGCTCGGGAGGTTAGCCGCATAGTCGGCCAGCAAGGAATAGCTCTCGCTCACTTCTTTCCGGCCTGCCCTTTCGGAGACAGTTTCCGCTTTTAGCGGGCGTGATCCGACAAAAACCCGGACCGTCAGCGGGCCGATCTGCGACTTGACTTCCTCGAATCCGCCGCCCGATTTGACCTTCTGCGTGACGCGGATCGTGATGTCGGTCGGGTTCTGACGGATGTTCCAGTCGATGTGCGCTTTTCTGGCCGCTGCGTCGAGCATCAAAGCACCTCCGGGCGCTTGACAGATAACATAAAGCTACCCGTTGCATGAGACGGTGGTGTCTGCGCCATGGCATCGAATGTCTCGGCCATTTTGAGCGCTGCGGCCAGCGCTTTGGATAGATCGACCCGTTCATACTGCTCCGCGCCCGTTGTGTAAGAAGCAATATCGCCGAGTCGTTTTTGAATCCTTGCCGCCTTTCGCCGCCACCCTTCGGCGGCAGCGGCGTACAGATTTGACGCCGACTGGATCAGCCGGTCCAGCCGGGCGTCTGTGAAGGCGGTATCCTGATCGGTGCCGTCCTTGGGTATTTCCTCGTCGAGCAGTTCGCGCAGCTCTTCGCGCAGCTCGTCAGTCGGCGTCATATGCACCACTCCCGTACCAAAGAGAGCCGAGTGGACCCGTCTCCTTTGTCAATTATTTTGAGAATTACGTTAACGCGATCTCCTGGACGTTTTCTTCGACCGCAGCATAGACACCACGGAAGGCGTAACCAACCATTTGGCTTTGCACCAGGCGGGTCAAATCGCCTTGATTGGCTTCGATCTGCAAGTCCTTTTTCAGCAGCTCCTTGAATCCGCGTTTGCCGCGAATCAAGAACGCCTTACCAGCCGGTACGCCGGAATAACCGTATTCCTTTTTTCCGACCTTGACAGAATAGCCGTCGTAATAGATGACGGTTGTAATACCACTGATAGGGGCGTATGTCGTCCCGGCGTGGCTGAAGCCCTTCAGCGCCATTTCAATATGCGTCTGATCAGCGCTATTCGCCAGCAGAATGTTTCCTTGCCGCTTCGCTGTTCCCGCAGTGCTTTGCGCTTCGACCAACGTCCGCCAAATCGAAACCCAGCGTTCTTCATCCGTTTTGCCTTTGTACGCGGTTTTATTCTCCGCCTTATAGGCAAACGAAATAATGGGGGAGAGGTGGATATGATTCAGCAAGGCGTTGTACCCTTCGCCCATTGCTCGGTTCAAGATGTCCACTTCAAAACTGCGATTGAATTCCATCATTTGCTTGGTGTACTCAAACGCTGCCGAGTACGTCACGATCCGGGCGGTTGGCCCTTGCTCGGCCCGGAGGCTGCCGAATTTCACTTCCTGGCCTTCCATATGCTCGGCAAAGATGACCGCGCCGGACATTGCCCATTTGGCGTCCAGCAGCTCGGGGAGGTTCGCATCGGAAATCAAATCATAGATTTCCTTGTACAGCAAAGGCACCTTCTCGCGCCCTAGCTCCACATCGAGCGTAACCTTTCCTAGCAGCTCCTTGAAGCTTTCGGCGCTGCCCAGGGTGAGCATTTCGCCGAACGGCCTGCTCCAGCGAGGGATCGACATTTCCCCGTTGACAATCTTTTTGACCACCTCAAAGCGCTGGCCGTCCAAGACGAAAGGCACCCGGTTTTCGATGGTGCCTTGCCGACGCTTTGCTTTTTCACCCTCAAACGATATGACCTTAAACATGGTTCATTAACCCCCTTGTTACGGCTGCGGCTCGGCTTGCGGACCGAGCAGGAACCATATGACGTTGTTGGCATCCTTGCCACTGGAAACACGTCCGACAGGGCGATTCCCTGTAGCGGTTTCTGTAATCTTCTTCGTCGTGTCGTTCCAATAAATGGCCGTTCCCTTTGCGAACGCCTGGCTGGTGCTGATCTGATCGGTTTCGTACTCCGCTTGTTCAATCGTCAGCACAATGTCTTTGGTTTCGCCTGCGCCTGTGGTGACGGATTGCATCGCCAGGCCGAAAAATCCATCAAGCAGCGTCCATTCACCGGCTTGGATTGTCGTTTCAGGCGGGACAGTCACTGTAATGGATTGGCCGTCACTGACTTTCGCCCGCGATAGCTGGTGAACCGTCATCGGCACAGGATTGCCCTGGTATCTTGTTTCCATGATTGAAATTCCTCCTTAGATCGGAACGCTGTCCGTTTGGATTGCCATGCCGACGGGCTGGCGGTTATCCTTGGCGGAACCGCCGATAAATGACGGCGTATCGATCTGCATACGGCTGATCATGGCCTTGATGGATTCGTCGGCCAGCAGATTGTCGATCTCGCCAACAATCATTTCTTTCGTTTGCCCTTGTTTCGGTGTGATCATTTTCGCGATCAGATTTTGCGCCATTTCGCCGGACACTTTTTCCCGGACCGCATCTTTTACTTCCTGCCCGAGTGCGGCTTGCTGGCTGTCTTTGAGTGCCTTTCCGGCCTGCTCTACACTTGCCAGCAGTTTGCTGTCCTCGGCCACGCCGAGGGCTTCTTTTACCTTCGCGAGCAGCTCCAGTTTGGTAGCCGTATCGGCGTCCAAAGATGCGATGATTTCCTGCAAGGACGCCTCGCCTGCGGCGATTTTGGCCTTGAGCTGCTCAAGCAACTGTTTCCAATCCATGTTGTCGGTTCCCCCTTCGTCTAATTCGTCCATTTCGCCCAGGGCCACAATCCGCGTCGGCATGCCAGAACGGTCGAGCGGCGTCCAGTCGATGGACAGCGGTTTATAGTCGATCACTTGGGTTTCCCCGGCGACCGTCTGAAGCTTGGGCATCCCAAAAATACTGACTTGCTTGATTCTGCCGGAGCGAATCCAGCGTTTTAAGTCTTTGGCTGCTGCATCCACAACGCCCCGGAAGTAAGCCCGCGTCCCTTCCATACGCGCCCCGACCCAATGTGTGACGGGCGGGTCAAACTTGTTGGCGACTTCCTCCGCCTTTTGATGCCCCAAGAAGCCGGAAAGGGTGTCCCGGTTGACGTGATCGACAATCGCCTGAAGACTCTCAGGCTTGTAATTCCAGCCTCGGGTTGATTTGCCCGCCGGGACTTCGACCACGACTTCCAATGGATCGTCGTCGCCGGATTTGATCGCCTCCAGGTCAACGCCTGGAGCAAGCGGAACGTCTTGCGGCTTCATTTCCCCGGTGATGGATGCCGGGAGCAAAATGAGCTTGTTTTTTGCCTTTGCCATTCTTTTCTCACCTCTTTGTCAGGGTCAACCTGTTCAATCGATCCGCTAACACCGTTATATCGCGTTATAACGGTGGTGTAAGTGGAACGGTATAGATTCGGACGGGGTAAACTGTTAGAACGCACAGGAGGCGTTCTAGGCCGTCCCTAGGTATTCGGTCGCGTACCAGTCGTTTAAGCTTGGCTGACTAGCCGGATCGTCGATCCATGACCGGAGCTGGCGGACGAAGTCGTCCACTGGCTGATGCACCTCTATGAGATAGGACATCGTGTTCGGGTGGGCAGGGTAGGGAGGGGGATCATCTAGCGGATAGACACCCGGCCCCAGCCCCACATCCTGCGTCGCCAGTTCGTCACATATATCCCTAACCCGGTGAGCTGCGGACAAACAAAACTTAATTCCGGTGCAGCTCGGAGAGGCTCTCGCCGATTGGATGCTGCCTTGTCCCAAGGCTGCGGTCGTTTCCGTCCTTGCCGTGCGAAGGGCCTGGTAACTCAAGTCATCCGGTACCCGGCCTTTCATGCGCTCTAGCATCCCCTCGTAATATTTGGACATGACGCTCACATCGCCACGAACATAACCCTCTAGGGCGCGGGCCGTTTCGATAGCGTCTCGCCCGCTAGCGATGCCGTCCTGGATGATGTTGCGGATCACTTCCCCAGCGCCGTTTGACATGTTCCATATGCGGTCTGAAAGCTTCATGCCGTACCTGGTGCGCTCGATGTGGGCGCGGACCGCTGCTTCATTGACTCGCACAAACATGCGTTCCAGGCCGCTTTTGCTGACGCGGGGGATCGAAACTTTTTGCGTCATCAAATCAATGGTCACAGTTCTGTTGTATCGGCTTCCGATCTCCACCGCTGCCGCGATTTGACCTTGTAGCGTATCGGACAGGTTATCCCGCAGCTCGTTGATCAGATAGCGGAGCTGGCCTTCAATAGCACCAAGCAGCCAATCATCTGCCGGGCTAGAACCGCCTTGCCGTAGCGTGTCGGCGATCTCATCAGCCAGCCGGACGAACAGCTTGCGGACTTCCGGGTCTTGGTGAAGCCGCAGCTCTAACCACGCTTGCCGGGCCTTGAGCGCTTCAGGAGCATATTCACCCGTAATCCGTTTGATCTGTGCGATCTCGTCACGTTTCATTCTCGTTTCGCCCCTTGCCGGGCCTGCGCTTCAAACAACGCCTTGTTTCCGGTTGCCAAGGCGAAGTCGATCAAGGTGTCACGAATCACATTCTCGCTCTCCTTGGTGATCCAGGCGTCGGCAGGCTCCAGGTCGCATTCAGGCGACCAGTATTCCTGTTGTTCGGACGGAACTCGGATATAGTAGGGCGTACCGAAAAAACCGCGAGACTCGATCATAACCACATAGGCAAGCGCGCCAACGGGCATGCCATAGTTCAGCGTGTCGGATATGATCATGACCGGCTGCATTAGATGGTATTTCACACGGTTCAACCCTTTCCTAATTCTTTTTTGATCGCACTGATTTCGCCGAGGCCAAGCGCACCGTCCGCCAGGCGCTCGCGCTCTACCTGGTTCATAATGATCCGTTGACGTTCGGTGTCCGCTTCGGGATCGTCCGAATCGTATTCCCGCATGGTCGGGATGTACGCCCTCAAGAATTCGGCGGCGGAATCCGCGCTCAAGAATCGCCCTTGAACGGCCGTGTTCAACCCTTGCGTTAGGGCGTTGATCGTGTCGGCCAGCTCTTTTTCATCCCTCGGGTCGATTTCTTCCCATTCCAGGGTCGTGGCGAACGTATTGAATTCCTGGCCGGTGTCCGCTTTGGTCATCGCCAACACCATGCGTGCCAAACGCTGCCAGTTGTTCGCAAAGTCGGCGCGTTTGCGGCTGATATTGCGAATGAATACCGGCATTTGCTCCTGGACGCTCGACAGGCTGCTGGGCGTATGAACCCCCAGTACGAATTCCGGCGTCTCCGAAACGGCCACAATGCAATAAAAAATGAGCTTCAGCAGGCTGGCCGCATCGCCAGTGGAGCTGCGAACCTCAATAAAACTCGCGTCTTCACCTTCGGTCATAATCAAAAATTCCTTGCCGTCCAAGGTGATCGTGCGCCCTTCCTGGGCGTACTTGGCCGGGTCTTCGATGCCAAAGTTATTCCGTAAAAAAGCAGCCACGTCCTTGAGGTTGAACTTCAGGCGTGGCGTGGAGTGCATCTTGCTGCCTTGCAGGGCATGCAGCATGACATCGTGATACGCCTTCAAAAACGGCTCGATGGCCTCCAGCTCACTTTGCCCGAACAGGCGCGTTTCGTCTTTTTCGTTGGCAAAGTGTTCAATCGGGATGAAGCCGAGCAAATTCGGCTCTTCATGCTCGGAAGGGAAGCCAGGGATCGGGTCGCCTTCCAGGCGGACCTTGCGCCGTTCAGCGCTAATCCATTGCGTGACTTTGGTGTTCCTGCGGCTCCCGGTTTCGTCTGTCCATTCCATATTCGATACCAGGACATACTCTTCCACGCGACCGGTCATCGGGTTGCGGTTGATCGAATCCACTTCCTCGTTGGGGATGATGGTATACACCAACCGCGATTGTGTTTCAGGATATAGCGCCGCATCGGTCGTTTCGCGCCTGATCCAGACGAAACAGTCACCTTCCAGCAGCGCCTTTTTATGCGTTCGGTTCATCTTGGAGGTTTGCCCCGAAAAGAAGGCCTTCACAGTTTCCTTTGCTGCTTCGTCTTCTGAATGGAAGGTGGGAACCCCCATAAATCCGGCCTTGACGTTGATAATCGGCCTACAAAATCCCGCGCCCAGTTTGTACGATTCTGCGTCGTTGTCGTACAAGCTGCGGGCCAGGGCGTAATCGACCCGACGGCTATCCAGCTTGTAACTGGAAAAGCCGAGGCCGACCATTGCGCTGACTCGGCGGCGCAGCTTGGAGATTTCGCCAACAGCTCGCTTCACCCAACCGCCTAACCCCATATTCTAAGCCTCCTAAACACGCCAAGCAGCTTGTTATCCAGGACGCCCGCGCTTTTCGCGATTGTCCGGCAAGCCTCCAAGGCGTCCGGGCCGTCGTCGTATGCGCCCATTGGAAATTGCTTGAGCTGCTCCAGCAGCCGCTTATGACGTGCATCGAATTTCATGTATTTGTTCTTGACATCTGGCTGGAGTGTTTGAATTCGCATCGTTTTATCGCCGTGCTGGTTTACCTCTTCAATCGGGAGGTACAGCCCCAGTTCTGCGGATTTCTCGGCGATCTTCTCCTTGAGGAACCACTGGAATTGATTGGTTTCACATCCCAGTTTGGTATATCCACGGCCAAAACTCATGCGCAGCCAGCGCTCTTTTTCCATCACGTCGGTTATGATGGCGTCGGGGTGCCGCCGCTCGATGTCGGCGTCCAGCACATACATGTAGCCGGTGCGCGTCTGCTTGGCAATCGTGATGATCGCCGAGAAGTCGCTTTTTTTCTTCTTGCCCAGGGACGGATCGACGAAGCCGAAAAACTCGAAGCCGACCGTAAAATCCACCGCTAGCGGGTTGTAGAAGTCGAGCCACTCTTCATTGAACAGGCAGTCCTCCGGGTTGATCGGTTCGTTCTGTTCCTCTGAATTGAACGAGGCTTCGCCCTCGACCACTTTCATAACCATCAAGTCGTAATAAGAGAGCTTCGCTTCCCAAAGCACCTGTGTTCCGGCCAGCATATCCTCCCGACGATCCTGGAAATAGGCGAGGGCGTCTTGTTCCCGGTTCTCATTGTCAAGGTCGGTCAGGATCGCCTCCCATTCGTCCCACAAGTCTTTGCGAGAGCTGAAGGAGAGGACGGCTTTATATTTGCGCGTCTGATAGCCAGGATTTCGCAAGATGTTCGCCAGCAGGCTGTCATAGTGCAGGATCGTTCCAATGTAAAAAATGTCCGTGTAGGTGTCCCCGGACTTACTAACCGCCTTGAAAAACCAGCTCGCCAGCTTTTTGCGCTGCTGTGGCGTCAGGACGTTCTCGTCATTTTCGATGTCATCGAGCAGGATCAAGTCTGGACGCCAGTTCTTATGTTTCCGGCCCCGAACCTTTTTCCCCGAACCGATGGCCTCGATCTTGATGCCGGTGCTGGTCAGGATCACGTCGTTCCGCCAAACCTTGCCGCGCAAATCACCGAAGTCTTCGCGGATCGCAGCGTTTTCCTCAAATTCATCGCGGATCAGCTCCAGGAAGCCCTCGGCCTGATCGGAGCTGTCGGAGAGGATCAGCACATACCGCTTGTACTCGTAGAGCGTCGCGTGGGCGGCATCTTTGAACGTAACGTTCGTTGACTTGGCGTGACCCCGCGGGGCGGCAATGGCTTGCTTGCTGCCCGGTTGCTGATTGACCTTTTTTGCCGCTTCGCTGTCGGTAGGGACAACGCCCTTCAGGACACCTTTCATCCACAGTTCGTCTAACTCGCGGTGAAACTCCGGCGTTTCCCGGTTAAAGTAGTTCCCGAAATACGCCTTGCCGAAATACTCCAAATCAAGCGCCCCGAGTTTCCGGCGCAAACCTTGCTTCCCAGTGAGCGGCTTTCCGTCTCGGTATTGCTTGCGCAGTTCCAGCCGTTCGGGCGATTCGTCCCGATATAAATACACCTCCATGAGTTGCCGAATGGCTTTTGTCTCCTGGAGGGCAGCATTATCATTTTTTTTGGCAAAATCTTTAAGTATGCTCATGCGTCACCTCCGGCGGGCATGCTTCGCCACCCGGCTGCCTTGCTCGGCGCTGGTTGTGGCTTGCATGTGTTCCCGGCGATCCCCGGCCCTGCCGTAACAAGGTGCCGCTTCATACCGGTGCCTGTTCTAAAACCTCGATGCCAAAATCAATTTCCTTCGGTTCCCCGAACAACGTCAGTCTCACCCGCGCCCGGCCTTTGCGCCGATCCACGCGAACGATCTGTCCTTCCAGGTTCTTAAGAGGGCCGCTGACAACCTTGATCCGGTCGCCGTCTTCCACCTTGGACAGTCCGATCAGCTCGCTGTCCTCGCACCATTTGAGGACGTGGGCCATTTCCTTGACCGGCACAGGAGCCGGGGTTGGTCTGCCCAGGATTTCGATGACGCCATCCGATGCGACAATTTTGTAATAGCTTTCATTGTCCAGGAATATGTAAACGAACACGTATCCCGGAAAAAGCAGACGGGAGACTTCTTTCATCTTGCCGCCATGTCGTTCCATTAGCTTGCGCCGAGGGATCAGCGTTCGGATTTGCGGCGCGGTGCGAGCGAGGCGCTTCTGCACATTCAGCTCTTCGCCGGTCAAGACGTGGAGGACGTACCAGTTCATTCGTCGTCCGCCTCCAGTCGTTCGGCCACGCGATTGGCGACTTGGATCAGCCGTTCGCACAGCTCCGGCTCGATGCCTTCCAGCTCCGCGTAAACCTCTTTCTTAAATTCATCCAGCGCAACCTTCGTTTTCTCGGCCAGGTCGGCTTTGATCTTGTCCTTGTATATCTTCGTCCGGGACAAGGCAACCATCACGCGGGCGGCCTTATCCAGCGGCATATCGTCCCATTCCTCTTGGGCCTGCGCAAACTTCTTGGTTAACTCGCCGGCCATGATCTGCAAGCCGCCTTCCGTGTAGTCCGCGTCAGGGTTTTGCTTAATCAACTGAATCAGCGCTTTGGTCTGCTCCTGGGCTTCCTGTAGTCGCTGCGTGGCCCGGCCCACCCGGAGCGCATAGCGACCGATGGAGCTTTTGGAAACATCGTAGCCTTGATCGAACAAGAATTCGGAAATCTCGTAATAGGTGTACTTCGTGTCCAGCAGCATGGCGTCCACCTGGTCTTTCAAGTGGATCGGCAGTTCGTCCACTTTGGAACGGACACGCCTCTTTTTGTGCTGATCGCCCATTAGATCAACACTCCCGGATCGTCAGGCGTGGAGCCTTCCAGCAAGTCGATGCCTTCGACGGTCAGGCGGATGACGGCATCGTTTGCGTATGCGTTGTACGAATTGATCCGGTCGTTTGTGAATTCGATGTACCCTTTGCCGACCAGGTAATCCAAATGCTTGGATATGTCCGGGCTAATGATGACACCGTCGTTTACCATCACGTTGACAAGCTGGCGGCACAACAAGGAATTGTTGTGCCCTTTCGCCAGGGAACGCATGATGTATCCGCGAACCGCCTTATTGTGTTGGGCACCGCGATAAGCCTGATCATCCATTTCGGCCACCTCCGATCATGCTGTCGTGTATTTTGTCGAGCTTTTTATCCACGTTGTTCATGGTTCTGATAAAGTCTTCGCGGGTCGTGTAAATGAAGGGAAGATCGGATCGGAGGTCGTCCAGCTCTTTTTCCAGAGCGGAAACCCGTTGAGCATTTTCCTTGATTTGCGTTTTGATCTCGGACATCGAAGTTTTGAGAAAATAACCAATGACGCCGATCCCCAGCATGGTGATCGTTTGCAGCGCCCAATTCAAATCCATCCGTTTATACCTCCCGCAGCTCCAGCGCTTCGGAAATGACAGCGCTCTGCTTCAGCTCCAGCACCTTGGCCTCAATTGTCGTTTTAATGTATTTGTCCAGGTCGCCGAGCGTGTTCTGGAGCGCATTGAGATAGTCCGGTTCCATCGTGCGCACGATTTCGCTATAGGCTTGCTTGGCAAGAGCGGCAAGCTCTTCCTTCGTCGCCTGACCGTTTTTCACCGCCCGCCGCAGCTCCTTGGCCGTCGTCTGCTCGATGGTCTTGACAGTTTTGGTTGCTACATCATCCAAGCGCGCGACCGCTGCCTGGACAAGCGCCCTCTGATCGTCATTCGCGATCTTGGCCGTCTCGGCGGAAATCTTGACCGCCGCCTTTCGGATGTAGTACAACGCATAGGACGACAGCAGCGTCAACGCAGCCAGCGCCAGGTTGAACAAAAAGTCTTGCGCCATTTCTTGCATGTGATCCACTCCTTTGCAAAATAAAAAAGCTACCGTTCGGCTTTCGCCTACTGGTAGCTTATAACAATGTTTCTGATCGTTTTAGACGGGGAAACCCGGAGTTTACTCGCCTCGTTCCATCCATGCGAAGATGTCTAGCTGATTTTCGTCTGTTTCCGGTTCGGGCCTTAGCCCTTCGCAAATTTCCCGAATCCGCCGCTCGCTCAAATTGTACTTTTTGGCAAGCTGGTGGGAGTTGCTCCCCCTGTATTCCTCTCTTATCCGTTGATCCCGGATCGGCCTCAAGAAAAAGTCGGATGTCGGAATATAGAGGGTGTCCCCCTTGGAATAGTCCGCCAGCTTAATGAGGTTTTCCAGGCCAATCAGCTCCGCAATGGGTCGGTATCGTTCGGGAATCATGTCGGGGGTTAATTCTTTGATCCAATCCTCCAAAGGGGATTCACCTCCCTATTGTAGCAGATTTGCGAAAATGTCAACTTAAACCGTAATTCCTTTTTCCTTGCGGTATTGAATGGTTAGGGCACGCCAGAAGTCATAACTACCCGTTTTCGGGTTCATATGGGGGGAGTAGTATTCCGCCGCCTCCTTGGCCCATTCCGGGGCTGGAATGTTCCGTTGGTCCTCCATACTTTTGATGCGCTCGTTCTGCTTTTGAACAGTCGCTTGCAGCTCTTCGATCATTTTCTTTACTTCCGGTGTCATTTCCTCGTTGTCCTCCTTTGCGGCCAACCTGGCCGAAACCATATTCTTGAATGTCGTCCAACCGGTCCATTTGCCGTTATCATACATGAGCCTTGGGCAAATTTTGCCGCTCCAGTCGAAGTGACGCCGGAGCCGATCCACACCCCAGCCGCGTTCCCTGAGCATCGAAGCGACCAATTCAGCAGCGTTTTCGAGCGTCTTGGCATAGTTGCCCGATTCGCATATTTCAATCCCGATAGAGGTTCGGTTGCCACTCGATGCGCCGCTGCCATCGCCTGCGTGCCAGGCATTTTCGTTCAGCGGAATGCACTCTATAGCCTCGCGTTCGTCCACAACGATATGAAACGAGGCGGTCCTGTCGTTGCTGGGATTGGTGAGCCAACCACGTTCATTCGCCGCCGTCGATGACGGGTTTCCTGTGTTGTGGATCGTGATGGTCGTCGCCTGCATCGCCAACCCAGGGCGGCGATCTTTCGCCGTGTTCTTAGGGATGTGATCAACGCGATAGTTCATCGCTTTGCCTCCTTTTTCATTTGCTTGTATAGATAGTTCCAGCAGTTGTAGCACACAAATCTTTTATCATCAGGAAGGGGAGACTGTATAAGCTCGTACCTTTCCCGAGTGCAAGGCTCCCGTTGGCACTTCATCTTGACTTCATCTGGATGCCTTTTCATCAGGCTACCACCAGCTCAATGCTCGTGTTGTTCTTGATCAGATGGCTTTTAAGCGCCCGGAATGATGTCCAGTATGGCTCGTAATACACGTATTTGTTTTTGGCCTGCATTTCTTTGAAAATGCGCTTGGAGATTTTCTTGAAGTCGGCCATATCCTTTTTGGAGTAAAAGCTCTTGCTTTTCGGGCAGAGGAAACGCCGTCGTTCTTCGCACTCCTCAACAAACCATCTGCCTTCGATTTTCCCATTGACGTAGACCGTGATCGCGTTTTTGAATTGTTTGATTGGCCGGAGCATGAGCGTCAGTTCGTAGCCGTCGCAGATGAGCTTTACCTGATCAAAAAAACTTGTCAGGCGTTTCTCAATCTCTTTCCAGTCCTGCGCAGTTACAGCTCGTGTCACAGGCTGCTTTTCAGTCGCTTCCATACGAATGTCATACCTCCTTTTCCTCAACATGCGATAATGCTATTTCGATATGTTCGAGAGCGAGGCGCATAGCCACGATGTCCTCCTGATCTCGCTTGTTCGCAACCAGATACAACCGTGCCATTTCCGCCTGCTCCTCGGCCTTTTTGAGCGTCTTGATCAGGTTATCCCTGCGCTTTTGGTCGTGTTTGTTCATCGGTTCCTCCTGCGCTTCCATTTGCGCCAATTCTTCGCTTGGCTCTTCTTCTTGCGGTAGGACAGGCGCACGATTCGCTTTCGCTGGGCGTTCTTCTGATCGACAATCTTCTGGATCATCGGAGTGTACTTTCTCACCGTCTGTATGATCCTACGAACGGAAACAATGGCGGCTTTGACGAACCCTTGGAACAATCGGATCACTTCGACCGGCATTTGAACCGGCCTTTGATCAAATTTGTTCACTTGCAACCCTCCCTTGACTTTTTGTCATCTATTTTGAGAATGCGCGAGCGACTTCTTTTCCTTGTTTCGTCGAGAGTACGATCACGTAGCAGCGTAGATCGTGACTCCAGCGGATCATGTTGCGCCCTCGTCCGAGCCGTTCGCACAGATTGAACAGCCGGTGACGATGCTCGGCAGCGACGTAGACATTTCCCTTGTTATCATTCATGACTGACAGCATCACATGAACAGCTCCTTGAATCGGTGGTCCAAGGCCAGCGGGTCCTCGCCTTCAGCGAGCAGCATTTGACCGAGGTACCTTTTCCCTTTTGGGCTTTTAGTACACTCGAATAAGCGGCCCGCCGTGGCTTTGGACAAAAAGCCGATCAGTTCGGAATAATATTCGCTGGTGTATACGATGGGGAGCTGCTTCCGATAACGGTAATCGACGATGCCGTAGAACTCTTTGACCCATGTGTCCTTTTGACTTTCCTTGCAGATGTCGTCAACTACAAGCAAATCGCAGTTGTAAATACGCTGTCGGATTTCCTCGACCTTATGCGCGCCATCCGGGTCATTGTAGTGAGCGAACCATTCTGTAAAGGATTGAACCCAGTTAAAGAAAAGGGGATGGATGCCGTATTCGATCAACGGTGCAACGGCTGCTGTTACCAAATGAGTCTTACCTGATCCGCTTGTACCGAGCAGACCGAACCACGGCACACCTTTCAAATCTTTGCCTTTCTTCGCACGAGCGACCAAACCGTCAGAGTATTCGCGCGCCAATTCATACGCTGCGACGACGCGCGGATCGAGGCCGTCGAGATGGAAGCGGTCGAATGTTTTGTACATCGCATCTTCGCTCATGTTGACGGATTTCAGGATACGGGCAAGACGTTTGCGTTCCAGGCATTCGCATCTGTAGCAGACATTTCGCTCGGGGTCGAACACGATACCCTCGTCCTTGCAGACGTGGCAGTCATAGTCCGAGAAGTCGTCTGCGGAAGGCTTCTTCGGCTTTGGTGTCGCGTTTGCCCTGGCTGCTTGCATGCGTTCGAGCAGTTGGGGCATGACTTCCTCGATTCCTTCCATCAGGGGCACCCCCTTTTTGATTCCGCTTGTTCCGCATGATACCTCGCGTGTAATCTTCTCGGTGGGTTGGATAGTCCTTAATGTGAATAGCCAGCGATTTAATCACGATTTCCGGTTCAAACTTCGCCCAATACTCGTATTCGCGTTGCTTGATCCCTTCGGAAATCTTCCCAGTTCTGCGAGTGAAGCGTATCGTTTCCCAGTAGGCTTCAATGACTTGCCGTTGCGCTGGCGTATACCGTTCAAGTACGTCCGGCATCGACTTTACCTCCTTTCGTTACCCATCGGTGTCCGGGCCAGTCCCTTTCAAAAATAAACTTTCGCAAATTTTCGTCCGTCATGTCTTCGATGTCGTCAGTAGTGATAGGGCAGGGGAGGCGCTTAGATAGCGCCCACCCCACATAATCCCTCGCTATCGCCACCAGCTCCCAACGGGATAATCGTCGCAGCAGTTCCCGAATCTCCCGGCTATCCACAGGCGACAGACGAACCTTATCCATGCTGTTGTCGGCGTTGCTCCGAGCGCAGAACGCCTTTCAGAGATTCGATCAGCGCGCTAGCCTGGTCGTATTGCAACCACTCCATCCGGGCAATACCGCCGCTATATTTCTGCATAAAGGATCGGAGACGCTTCGGATTGTCGGACCACCCCAAATCACGCTCCAAGGAGCGGATTTTATGGATTTGCTGCGGCGTCGCCATCCCTGGACGACGGGTTTCGATGGTCGGGGGCGACTGTTTGCCACCCAGGCGATTCAATTCGTCAATGACGACATGGGCTTGGCGGCGGGTCAGGGCGGAAGTGCTGCGTTGGCCGGTCAAGCGCTCCACTAGATCGCGCAGCAACCCCTCGTCGAATCCAAGCTCCCCGGCCAACGCCCAAATTTTGCGGTTTTGTTCGGGAGTCCGCTTCTCCGCACCGGCCCGGCTCATTTCTCGTACTCCAATCCGACACCGACCTGGTCTTCCACGAACACCGATTTGCGTACCCGCGCGAGCTGATCGGCGGTCAGGCCGGAGAAGAAGCGGTCGATCAGCTCGGTGTTCTTGATCTGCCGTATCGCGTCCAGCTCTTCCTCGCAGTCGCCAATGACTCCCACGCTCTCCAGGACTCGTTTGTCCTTGAGGTAATCGCCCTTGAGCTTCTTTTTCACCGATTTGATGGTGGCAGCGTCCAGGCCTAGTCCTTGCAGCACATCATCCAGCGTCTGACCGTCCGTGGCAAAATCGTCCTTGAATAGGGCGATCAGTGCTTCCTTGAAACGCGCTTCGACCGAGTATTTGATTTCTTCCTTTCGGACGATCTTCGATTTGGCTTTCTCGCCCATGACTTCGATCAGGGCGGCGTAATCGTCGAGGTCGAATTTTTCCTTTTGGGCCACATTGAAATGCCCGTCGTTGCCGAAGATTTGTAGCCACTTCAAATTTTTGTTGTCCATGACTTCGACTGCTGCCACCTGCAATTCGGCTTTGATCGCATCCAGCCGCTTCGTGTCTTCCTTAATCTGCTTTTCGAGGGCGATGCCCCGATCCACCAGTTCGGCCAGCTCGACCAGACGTTTGTTCGTCATACGACAGCGCCCCCTTTCAACGCCCCGGCCATCCTCGCATCGGAGACTTGGCCGTCCATGCTCTCAATGCAAGAGGCGCAGACATAGCGGCCATTGAAAACGACTAGCTCATTTCCAGACCCGCAGAACAAGCAACTTCCTGCCGTGCGTTGCAGCATGATCGTGCCGTCTTCGCCGTCAATCGTGATTTTGAACCGTTCACCGTCGGCCAGGCCGTACTCCCTGCGAAGCGCCGCTGGGAGGGTGATCGAGCCGCTTTTGCTGATTTTCTTGTTGAAGTCTTTCATTCGTGTTCCTCCTTGCTTGATGATAGAATGGTGTTAATCAAAACCAATAGAGAGGGTGAATCCGGTTGAAACATGAAAACGAAACTTCAAAGCTAGCCGAAAATTTCCTGACCGACTTCTTTAGCAAAAGCGCTGCCTCGAAAGTCAGTGCCTATTCGTCGAAGCACTCTATGTCCAGAACCTTATCCGAGCAAAGGAGCATCTATCTTGAGCAAACGGAAGAGGCTATTTCCAGACTGGGCGAATGCGTCAGCATCTATCAAATGCAGACAGCTATTCGCAAGCTCCCAATCGAAGTTCAATATTTCCTCTCGGAACGTGCCATCGTCTTATCCGTCACGAGTCAGTATGATGACCGGTTGACGCTCGACGACGACGAACTTTCTCTCGCGTTGCCTCAAAGAATCGTTCAACTGCTTCGGCGGTTATGGGAGCTACATCTGCACCATCTGAACCAGGATGGCATAGAGCTTGATACACACCTTTCCCACATTGTTCACGGCCATTTATAGGCGGCTGCTGTTTTTCTTCGCTACTTCTTTTCAATTCGACTTCCTCCTTTGGTATAATGTCGCCTCGGAGCAAGCCGGGGCTGTATTCGCCGCCATAATATCCGTCAATGTGCAGGATTAGCGGGGAGAAAGCGACCAAGAACCTCGGGCAGCTTGGCGCGTTTTTCCTGATTTTCTTGCCATACTGACCGCCGCGCTGGACAGCACAGAAGAAGAGGTTTCCGCTTTGGAAGCGTACTGCTACGATATGATCACAATGAGCGCATTTGGTTACTGGCTCTGACTCTAGTGATTCCGACGACTGCGGCAGCTCGGGGAATAAATCCAAGTGGTCGGACTTCATGGGGCACACCTTCTTTCCGTGGTTCGTCCACCTGAGATATGAGGCGGCAAGCTTCGTCCAGGGGGCTGATCGCAAAGCACTCCCGGAGGAAGTCATCGGATAAGTCTTTCGCTCGGATCGCCAGTTCTGACAAGCCGATCTCGCCGGAAATGTCCGAGAATTCCTTCAGCGCCAGACTGATATGAGCGGCTTCCATCGGTTCAAATTGATAGTAGCCAACGGGGTGCATATGATCAGCGATTCGCTCATATGCTTGGGCGACAACGGGCGGGGCGTCAAAGGCGCGCAGGCGCATGGCCGCGCGAACCAATGTAACCTCCGATGTGATCAGTTCCATCTCAATTTTGTTCATGGTGCAGTTCCTCCAATTCGTCTAGCCATACTTGAGAATAGAAAGTGCCTTGTTGATTTTTCCGGCTATATACAAACCCTTTATTGCGGTATAGAATGCCGTGATCGCGGATAACTTTTTCCACTTTGCAGCCGGTTAACTTCCGGCCGTTCTTGCGCTTAAGCGTCACGGTATCCCCTTCAGATACTTGGATCACGCTTACGCCTCCTTTAGAGCATCATCATGCTGCTGGCTTTCAGAATAGTGTCCAGGGTGATGGTATCGCCTCCATCCGCGCGGTGAACGCGCAGGACATTGTCGAGTGTTCTTGCCAGCAAGCGGAAGCAGCCGGTTTTGTTGTTTGTTCCCCGTACGATCATTTCTTCCAAAGCGTCTGGCTCGAACGGGAATCCGTTCAAGTAGTCCCGGACTTCCTTCTCGCTCAATCCGAGCAGCGTCGTTCTGGCATCTACCCGATTGGCAAAGCGTTCCAGGTATCCCTTGATCAACGTCTCCAGCTTCGGTTCTCCAGCAATGACCAACCCGACACTGCCGTTGTTGCCGTAAATCGAGCGGAGGATTTCCATTTTCTTTTGCGTATACTTGTTGATCAGCTTGTCGGCCTCGTCTACGATCAGCAAGTATCCGCGGTTGACATTGAAAAATTGAATGATGCCTTGCTTTTTGCGGTAGATGCTGCCAGTGGTGGGAGGGATGCCGAGCGCCTCTTCGATGGCTTCGAGCAAATCTTTGCAGCCCATCGAATCGTCACATTCGACGTATGCCACTCGCTGCATGCGGGCGAAATGCTTCAGGGTGTGAGTCTTGCCATAGCCTGTTTTTCCGACGACGATACCGAGTTTGCCGTGATCCTGGCATTCAGTGCAAAGACCAACGATGTCACGGGCGTCTCGGCCTGCGTAAAACTTCGGTGCGGCCATCGGAACAGATGGTTCGATCTCACTTTGACCGTGTTCGGCTAAAAAATCAGCGACCGCCGGTTCTACCTTGGAATTTTCCGCGTCGTACTTGCCGGAAAGAAAACGGGAGAGGGCAGTCCGGGAAATGTTCATTTTCCTGGCGACCTCCGTAATGGTGGCGTTCGCGCGGCTCATGTACTCATTCATGCGGGCGACAAGGTCCGTCTTGAGCGTGTAATTTTTCGTTGCTTCCATTGCCATATAAACCCCTCCGTCAGCCGAGTTCTTTCAGCTTTTCCAAAGCTTGCTCGGCGCGTTTTTGGTAATAATCGTTTTCGATAACAGCAGGGCGTGCCTTTTTGCTGCGAGTATCTTCCTTGTATTGTCGGTCATTCGGCAGCGCGACCACTTTCGACATTTTGCCTTTGACCGGCTGTCCTTGAATGAACAGCCCGGCGATATTGTCCTCGGCGTTCGCGTGCTGGTCGATCCGTTGTTCCAGCGGGGTAGTCAGTTCCTTCAAGCGTTCCCGATCCGCCTTCAATTGGCGATTTTGCGCCTGCTTGTGTTCCTCCAGCGCTTTTTGCGGCACGCGCGGCGCGATCTTGAGAAGCTCCTGACTTTCTGCCTCGCAAATCTTGTCTCCAGTGATGCGGTCGTATACATACAGCCGAGTCACATCGTTTTCATCCCACTTGATGTTGACGTAATCGTCGATGTAGCTGTCCAGTTCCGTAGCCCGGTACTCGTAGCCAAATCGCTTGATACCGACCTGGTACACCCGGACGTTTTCCTCGGCGTGCATGAGCATAGTTGCGGCGAAGGACCTTGGCGGAACCGCCTTGAAGTATCGCTCCGCATTCTGGAACACTTCCAACGGCGTGTGCCAGCGCTCGCCCTGGGCTTTCAGGCCGCTATGCGGGCGGGTGTGATACTCTTCACGAAATTGCTTCCAAAGCGTGTACAGTTCTTCCATTGTGATCAGTTCGCCACGCTCCAGCATGCCCGGAATGTCCTTTTTGACCTTTCCAGCGGTGCGCGATCCGGTCAAGGTGCCGGTGTAACTCATTAGCCATTTTTCAAACCGATTGATCAGCGTCAAGAAGAACCTTTCGATTATGGCTTTGCCCCAAGGTTGATACGGCAGGCTTCGGAAATCGTCCTGAATGCCGATACTCCGGTAAAAGCCAGTTGTTTCGCTGTCCAAGCTGATTCGTTCCGTGCGCTTGCGTCCGGTGAGCGTTTCGGCGGTAAATTCCTTCCCGTTGTCGATCTTGATCCATTCGGGAACGCCGCCGATCTCGTTGTACACCATATTGAGGATGGATTTCTTGATCGTCTGCGAGCTGGGCGTCAGACAAATGACATCCCCAACGATACACCGGCTGCGCGTGTCGATCCAGGCGACCAGGTTCGGCTTGATGGCTGTCACCTTGCCATTTGGGTACGTATACTGAACCCATATGTCCATCGTGTGAACGTCGCCCTGCACCAGTCCCATAACGGGAACCGATTGCAGGTCCTGCGACGCCTTGCGCATTTTCTTGTTCCGATAGGCTCGGTCGCCGTTCTCCGCGAGATAGTGCGCGTTTTTGTATCGCTTGACTTCCATGAGATAACTTACATACCGGGCAACCGTTTGATAGGATGGATAATCCCAGCCGTTCGCTGACGCCATTTGCCGCAACTTGGTGTAAACCATGTCGATGGTGCCTTTGTTTTTTGCGAACCGCTTATCAAACCAAAGGTTTTCGATGAAAGCTTTTACTTCCGCTGACATCGACGGAAATGTATACGTTTCTTTCGGTTTGCGGCAAAGTGACAAAATTTTGAGATAGTCGTAATTCTTGCCGTCTTGCTTACCGAGCTTCAGCGCCCAGGCGCTGGCTTCGAGATACGCCTGTGAATGGCGATAAAGCGTTCGCTGGCTTATCCCGAGTGTGGCCGCAAACTCTTCGGCAAAGCCGGTCCGGTCGCGGTCCGCATAGTTCAAAAATTCCTGGATGCTTTTCGCCAGCTCCACAGCCTCGTAATACCGTTTGCCAAATTTCTTGATATAGCCGTCCAGGTCGATGTCGATGTACCACGGGATTTCCTCTGAACTGGCTCGTTCTTCGATCACAACATCCTCTCCCTCAATGCTTTGAGATTGCTTGTAGGCTCTCCGCGCCTTTTTGGAGAGAGAGGAAAGCGAGACGAGAACCCGAGGCTTACCACCGTCCGGCCTGGCTTCTAGCTTTGTTTTGTAGGCGTCTGGATTTCTGCTGATCCGGGAGGTCAGTCCTTTGTATGAAACGCCTTCCAGCTCGGCAGCTTCTTCGATTGTGACAAAAACTTCTGCCACGTTCCCCCTCCTTTCCAGATTAGAGCGCGCATGCTACAATAGAGGGGATAGTTTTTCAAAACTATTCGAGGTACGGGGGAGCGTCATTCTTTGAGCGGAGTGCGCTCCTTTGTTATGCCCGTCAAACCTTCGCGTCGTCCTCCTTGTTGCTTTTGCGCTTATCATATGGGTTCCCCTTTAACCAACTTGCCGCTGCGGCGCTGCCGTCTTGATCTGCCCGGTCAGAATGTCGTGATAAAACACAAGCTGCGCTCCGGTGCAATCTTTGACGATAGTCCCGCCCGGAAGCAAAGGAAAGTCAATCAACTCCACCTGGTCAAGATGGAAGCATCGTTCCAATTCGGCCATGACCTTTCGTTTATTGGAATCCATCCGTTGCCCTCCTTATGCAATGTGCTGGTCTGAATCGAGGTCGATCTCCAGCACTTCAAAAATTCTACGTAGGTATTTTTTTCCCGAACGCTCACCATGAAGGATATAGTTCAGATATACCTTGCTCGTTCCTATTTCTTCCGCAAGCTGCGTTTGAGTCTTCCCTTTGTCCAGAAGCCGCTTCCTGATGATCACCCCGACAGGTGATAATTTGCGTTTTTTCATGTTGTTTCACCTTCTTTGATTCGTTCTATTAAACCATCCCGCATCCCGACTTCCCGCCCGATGGTGCGGAGCAAATGGTTCGTTACCGAAATCTTTGCGCTGTACTCTAGCACGGTACGGCGCATTTCCTCGATCAACTCCTGCTTGCGAGCTTCCAACATATCCCCCAAAGAACTCAGGACGCTTTGTTGCGCAGCGTTAGCGATCATCACGTTTTCCGAAGTGGTCAAGTCAATGTCCTGTACCAACTCGCGGATAACAGATGATGTGTCATTTATCTGTTTTTGCAAAGCCTCGTGCATATTCGCATTCACCTCCTTTCAATGGGCTTATTTGATGGTCTAGCTATTCAGTTTTCAAGGAACAGAATTAAAACGATGGTCTTCTGTCTATACTGGATGATGTGTGATAAAATTTGTTCGATGATGAATTTGTTAATCTATTTTCATTTTACCCTAATATTAGAGTAAGTCAAGGGTTTTAACCTATTATTTGAGTAAAATACGTTCGTTCACTCAATTATTTGATTGAAGGGGGTTGGGTTTTTTGAGCATTGGATTAAGAATTAAAGAGTTGCGCAAGGCAGAGGGTATTAGCCAAGCAAAACTTGCTGAATTTATCGGTGTTTCTGCCGGTAATGTAGGGGAGTGGGAGCTAGGAAGATCGAAACCAGGTGCTGATGCTCTTGTCTCTTTATCGAAGTATTTTAACGTATCAACAGATTGGCTTCTTAGCGGTGAGGCGGCTAACACCCTAATATTAGAGCGTACTTCTGGAGGGATGGAGCTATCCTCTGAGGAAATGGAGTTAATCACTAAGTTTCGGAAATTGAACGAAAGGCAAAAAGGGAAAATCGAAGGCCACATAGAAGCTCTGCTGGGGGATACATCAGCCGTCAACCGAAACAAAACGTCGTCATACTCGAAGAATGGAAACGGAGAAGAGGCCGCAGCTAAAGAAGTGGTTTAATTTTTTGCGCCACTATGATTAACTTGTTAATCTTTTTTTATGGTCGCTAAAGGCTTGATTTTGTAGTAAAATAGTACCAACTACATAGGCTGGTACGGCATAGGCATTACACATGAGAGGGGCGGGAAATATGCTTTTGATTTTATTATTTGTTCTTTTATTTATCGTGATCATATTTCGTAAAGAAATCAAAAATATGATTACTTATGGAATCCTAGCGATCCTTACTTTCGGATTATGGCAAGTCGCCTGGTGGGGCGCATTGATCGTGATCGCTTTTGTTGTGGTTCCTATGATCGGCGGAATGTTGTTCGAATTTTGGAAGGGTCGTCGACAAAGTGCGTAACCGATATAGGTAATGAGGCGCTATGAAGAGCGCCTTTTTTTCTGCAATTTTTAGTTAATTAGTTAATCTTTTTGTGCAGAATTGCTTTTCGGCGAATTTGTGTCCTAAAAATTACGAGAAAACCGCGTCATCGCTGCAATTCTTCACAATTCTGCACTCAATGGCGAAATGAAGAATTGACGACAAGCCGTTTTTCTCATTTTTGACCCGAAGCACAAACCGTTTTAACGCTCCGTTAAACAGACTGTTATTTGCGAAACACCTTGATGTATAAGGTCTTGTCGGTTATCTGGTTTAATTTTCATAAACGACGTAACGGCGAATAACGAGACGTGCGCACGGCGTGGCGCATTTTTACTTTCTGTGTTTGTCTCCTCGGTGGCATTCAAAAACCAAAAACGCCAGAAACTCCTTTTGTATCAAGGAATCCTGGCGTTTTTGTCCAACTTTTCACCGAAAACAGCACGCGTTTTATTGTCAAAAATTTTGGCAGTCGCTTTTTTATCCTCTGTCCCGCCTAAACCCGCTAGAAATCAGGTTTTCCCGTCATTTCCCACACCTTTTTTGGGTATCTCTGTTTTGTCATTTATCTTGAGAGTGTACAACCGCCAGGATGTAGTTTCCGAAAAATAGCACTATACCTTCTATGCTCATTTGATCGATTCCTGACTCATTTAACAAATACTATTTGCGTTTCTTGCGAAGCTGGCGCAGCGCTTGCCTGGCATTGTAGGAAACGAGATCGTCTTCGTGATCGAGCAGTTGTTCGATTCGTTCTGCCGTTTCGGAGACTTCAAACTGGGCCAAACTATAGAGAATGTTGATGAGCTGAAAAGGGCTCTCCACTGTACGGCTTGCGTTAATTGCGATGTCCACGAGTTTTTCATCTCGGTCGATCCGCCATAACGCCAGCGCAATGTCAACCTTCATTTCCCCTTCGGCTCCGGGAAGAAGCTCGTACAAAACGTCTTTCGCCTTGTGCGATCGCAAATAACCGAGCGCCATGACCGGCCAGTTGTCACGCAGGCTCACGACGTGGAGAAGCTCTTTTTCCGCTGCCTGACGTTCTTCCGCCGTCATGCGGTCGAACAATTCGAGCGGCGGCCCGTCTTTTCGCTTCTCCCAGGTCGGGGCATCCAAAAAATAAGTGACAAACTTCTGATATGCATTCATCGCTATCCTCCGCGGTACGGAATTCTCCTCCCGAAACTTGCGTGATAATGACAACGAACATTATGCCCGTTAGCTCACTAACTCTTCCTATCTAATACTTTATTTTACAGTCTATAACTTTATTTTCACAGAACAATTTACGGACTGGATAGGAGCAATTACCTCCATCAGGGGGAGAAAATGATGGATCAGACAAGGGAAATGTTCAAGGTCCATGGAGCCGTCGGAGAGCGTGACCTGGGCAACAAGTAAGCCATCGTGTTTGTGAGCGTGTAACGTCGAACTGATCCGGAATCGTTAGTGGTTAGTGGCCAAGCGAGAAAAGGCTCCGCAATTTTTTAGCGGAGCCTGTGTGCAGTCAGCCATTGCAACGTTTTCCAGGCAGCTATTTTTTAAACCGCGCATGAATATTGTTGTGCTTGTATGTACCGGCTTCGCTAAATTCAGTCAGCTCCAGCGACAGCGCCAGGTAGCGCCGGGCAAACAGCTCGGCAAAATGCTGCTTCATCACCGCGAACAGCTCATCGCAGACGGCCTTTTTGACCGACTCGGAGCGGCCTGCGCCAATCTTCAGGGTAGCGTGGACAAACGCGTCGTCACATGCGCCGTCGGCGACGCGGTAGTCGTGCAGCTCAATGGCCCGCGAGCGAATGCCGCCGATGGGAAACGTATCGTGATGAGCGATGAGAACGGCGTGGACTTTTTCAAACAGGCCGGGGAGATCCGCCTCGGCTTTGATGTTGTCGGTGATTTCCACGATGAAATGCGGCATGATTACACCTCCCCGGCGAATGCTTCATCGCCGACAATCGTACTGACCAATCGGCCAATCCCTTCTATCTCCGTGACGACTTCGTCGCCGACGGCCGTATCGACCAGCCCTTCCGGCGTGCCGGTCAGGATGATGTCCCCGGGGTTTAGGGTCATGAAGCTGCTCAAGTATTCGATCAGGGCGGGAATGCTGAAAATCATGTCCCGGGTCGAGCCTTCCTGTGTCAGCCTGCCGTTGACATAGGTTCGCAGGGTCAGATTCATCGGATCGGCCACGTCCGCAGCATCTACCAGCCACGGTCCGATCGGTGTGCATGTATCGCGGTTTTTCACCCGCAGGTTGGGGCGGTAGTAATTTTCCAGATAATCGCGGATGGCGTAGTCATTGGCGACGGTGTAGCCTGATACGTACGCATAGGCATCGTCGCGTTTGACTTTGCGTGCCGATCTGCCGATGACGACCGCCAGCTCGCATTCATAATGCATATGGGTCGCATCTTTGGGGCGGCGGGTTTGGGCACGATGACCGACGAGCGTGTTCGGCCCTTTGAGAAAGACGAGCGGTTCTGCAGGTGCCTGAAAAGCCAGCTCCCTGGCATGGTCGGCATAGTTGAGACCGAGGGCAAAAATCGTCCGCGGCACCAGCGGCGGCAGCCAGACGACCTCGTCTTCCGTTACGATCCGGCCATCGCTTAATTGCAGACGCCCGTCGACCTCGACAGCGTCGTGAACAGCGCCAAAACATGCTACGCGCGCTCGTTTCATACTGTGACCTCCCTGATTAGCTCGTGCTCGGGCACAAGCGTATTTTCCAAGCGGCCAACGCCGTCGATTTCGATGCGGACGCGGTCACCTTCTGCGGCAAGCGGAGCGTCCTCCGGTACACCGACGAGCAGGGTGTCGCCGGGAAAGAGCGTCATGAAATCGGTCACGTCGGCAAGCAGTCGGGATATCGAGCGGATCAGGTTAGCCGTCGTATTTTCTTGCCGCAGCTCGCCGTTGATGTATACGCGGATACCGAGCTGATCAGGATCGGCGACGGCATCCCGCTCCACCACCCACGGTCCGATCGGACAGAAGCCGTCGCGAGCTTTTTGCATGATGGCAGGACGGTAGACGCTGGCGTGCGGAACGCTGACGTCGTTTGCGACCGTGTAGCCCGCGACGTATTCGAGCGCGGCTGTTTCGCTCACGCGGGTAGCTGTACGTCCGATGACGACGCCTAACGCGGCCCCCATCTCCAGCTCCGTGACATCATCCGGCAGCGGAATCGGCATGCCGCTGCCAATCTGCGTATTCGCCGGTTTGATGTACAGAATCGGCGCGACAGGCGGCGCTTTATAGGGTGGTTCGTTGACAGCGTCGCCGAGCGCAGCGTACGCCCCTTTGTAATTGAGCAGCGTGCCGTAGACCGTGCCCGACACGGGAGGATCCAATGCGAGCCTGTCGGCACGATAGTGTGCTCCATTCCACTGAAGCGTATGTTCAGCCGGGCTGACATCGACTTCTTCGATCTGTGCGACACCCCTAAGCTTGAGCGTTGCTTTGCACATGAAATTCACTCCTTACCGGTTGAGTAAAATTGTCATCTCCATTCGGAAAAATCGCAAAAATAACACGTGAAGGAAAGTAGTCAGCCAAAATGAGAATACAGAAATATAATATATCATAACATATATGATTTTCTTGTTAAATATTTGATTGGGAAAATGAGATCGGCAATAAAGAAGCTGCTATGATGGGGAATGTGTTCAAAGCTGTTCTCAACGGCAGAAACCTGTAATATGATCAGATTGTCCGGAAAATCTTACAGCTGGGCGGATTTCATCTTTGCGAACGGGTTCATGTTGAGGACGTGGATAATCATATGATTTGCGATGGGGGAGGAGTAAAATGGAAGTGAGTAAATTCACCTATGAACTTGCAAATAAAGGGAATTATGGGATAGATGCACCGCCTGTCGTTCGAAATCTGTCACTGATCGGGATCTTGCTGATCATTGCCGCTGGCATCGTCTTTTCGATAAATGGAATCGTTTGGCGTATCCTTTCGATTCTTTTTCTGCTCGGCGGCATCGTTTGTTTCGCAGAAGTGATTATGATGGTGTGGAGCAGCAAAAAAGGAAAACGCCATGTCGTAAAAAAACTGATGGAACAACTGCGGGTAAAAGAAAGCGATACGGTACTTGATGTCGGATGCGGCAGAGGCTTTGTCCTGCATTCCCTGGCAAAACAATTATCAAGCGGGAAAGCGATCGGGATCGACATTTGGAATACGAGCGATCAATCAGGAAACAGCCCTGAAATAACGCTGCAAAACGCCGAAACGGAAGGTGTCAAAGACCGTGTGGATGTAATCGACGCTGATGCGCGAGCGTTGCCGTTTGAACCGAATACATTCGACGCGATTGCCTCTAGCCTAGCTATCCATAATATAGCGGATCGAAAGGAAAGACAAAAAGCCATCAATGAAATTGTTCGCGTGCTAAAAACAAATGGCAGGGTAGCCATTCTTGATTTTCAATACGTGGCAGAATATGCACAGATGCTCGAGAAAGCTGGGTTAACAGACGTAAAGATTTCCAAAATGTATTTTGCCATGTTTCCTCCGGTTAGAATTGTGTCCGGGATTAAAAAATAAATGACTGTGGGGATATTCATATGCTAGAAAGGACAAAAAATGGTTGATTCGGCAGAGTTGCGCAAGAGAGAGACAAGAGGAATGGGCGTAGACCTTTGCGGCGCAACCCCTCCTCTTTTTCTCTCCTCATCGCTATGGCTTGGGACAATTCATTTTAAGCAAACTGCCACTCGAGACAAGCCCGTATTTCTAAGCAAACTGCCGCCCGAGATTCGCCATTTCAATCGCTGCTGCGGCTGCTTCCCACCCTTTGTTCCCGGCTTTGGTACCAGCCCGTTCAATCGCCTGCTCGATGCTGTCGGTCGTCAGGATGCCAAAGATCGTCGGAACCCCCGTGGCCAGCGAGATGGCGGCAACCCCTTT
>CAMIVR010000010.1 GCA_946402065.1 uncultured Brevibacillus sp.
CGAGGATTTTCTCGATGTTGTGGCGGGGATTAAGCGACGCAAACGGGTCTTGAAAAACGATTTGCATGTCTCGCCGAACGCGTCTCAATTCGTCTTTTTTCAAAGCGATGACCGATTTTCCTGCGAACTGCACGTCGCCGGCGGTCGGCTCGATCAGCCGCAAAATCGATCGTCCCGTCGTCGATTTCCCGCAGCCGCTCTCGCCTACAAGACCGAGCGTCTCGCCTGTTTTCACCGTAAATGAAACGTCGTCAACCGCTTTGACTGTGCCTACTTCTCTGGCCAGAATACCGCCAGTGATGGGATAGTATTTTTTCAAGTTTTTGACGATGAGAAGGTCTTCAGCCACTAGCCTGCTCCTTTCCTGATTGCATGTTCGTTTGGTTCAGCCAACAGCGTGAATAATGTCCGATGCCAACCTTTGAAAGCTCGGGCATTTCCGCGCGGCATCGGTCTGTGGTGTGCTCGCAGCGCGGTGCAAACCTGCAGCCGACAGTCAGGGAACCAGGCAAGGGTACGTTTCCTGGAATGGAGTAGAGTCGTTCTTTGGTGTCCGTCAATTTCGGGATGGATTGTATCAAGCCAACGGTGTAGGGGTGTTGCGGGTTTTTCAGGATGGTTCGCACATCGCCCTGTTCGACGATTTTGCCAGCGTACATGACGACCACTCGGTGGCACATTTCGGCGACGACGCCCAGGTCATGTGTGATCAGCATAATAGCGGTACCGGCTTCTTCGTTCAGTTTGCGCATGAGGTCGAGGATTTGCGCCTGGATGGTAACATCCAGCGCGGTAGTTGGTTCATCTGCAATCAACAGCTGCGGGTTACAGGCCATAGCCATCGCGATCATCACACGCTGTCGCATGCCGCCTGATAATTGATGAGGGTACTCGTGCACGATTGCTTCGGCTCGGGGGATACCGACCTTTTTCAGCATTTCTATCGTTTTTTGCAGGGCTGCTTTCTTTTTGACTTTCGTGTGGAGGCGAATCACTTCGGCTATCTGGTCGCCGATTGTGTAGACGGGGTTGAGTGAAGTCATTGGCTCCTGGAAGATCATGGCGATTTCGTTGCCGCGAATCTGCCGCATGCGCTTCTCCGTGGCCGTAACCAGATCTTCGTCCTTGAAGCGGATGGAACCCCCGACAATTTTGCCTGGCGGGTTCGGAACGAGTCCCATCACCGAAAGCGAGGTCACACTCTTTCCACATCCGGATTCGCCCACGATGCCCAGAATTTCCCCCTCTTGGATCGAGATGTTGATTCCGTCGACAGCAGGAATCTGTCCTCTGTCGGTAAAAAAGTGCGTTTGCAAGTTATTCAATTCTAGTAACGTTTGTGTCAATCAGCGCACCTCTTTTTCCGAAAAATATTGGCAGAAAAGGAAACTAGCTGTAGATATTATCCCATTAACAATATTTTTTGGCAACAAAATTAATTTTGAATATTATTTTAAATACAGGAAGAAAGACTTGTTTTTTTACAAGTCTCTGCGAATTTCTACGTATTATTGCTAGGGTTGAAGGAACCCAGCCACCCAGTCAATCGCTTTTTTCGTCCCGTCTTTGACGAACTGACCGGCTGTCAAACCGAATTCGCTGACGTAATTGATCATCTGCTTGGGATTTGCTTTCACCTGCTTGCCCATCACGGCAATTTCCATTTCGCCTTTATCTACTTTTGTAATGTAAAAGCTTTGCGGTTTTTGCTCCGGCAGACCGTCAACCTTGTATATCCCCCGTTCGGCCGTCTGCAATCCAAGCACTACCCCTACCAGCAAAATCGCCAAAAGACCGATTAACTTCAGCGTTACATTCACTTGCGCTCACCTCTTGTCTGCTTTCGGCGAACCTTCGGCAGAGACGCGTTCTGCTTGCCAGTAAAAATCTGCAAAGACGTCAGCAAACGCTTCTACCGAGTTGTAGCACTCCTGAACCGAATTTTCCGGTCCCCCGACCTCCAGCAGCAAGCTTCCCGGGGAGACCGATTGGTTGTACTCACCATTATTCCCATTTCCTTCACTTTTAGCTGCAACACCGCGCGAAAGTCCCGGGTATTTCTTTTCCAGCAGCGCATGCAGCTCCTTGGCCAGCTGCGCGTTTTTCTCGTGGTTTTTGTTCAGCATGCCGATGACGAAAAACAGTCTCGCATACGTTTTGCCGTTGATGACGATCGTTGTGTTGTCGCGCGGCTTTGAGTCGCGATGGATGTCAAAGTAGTATTTGAGGCCGTGATTCCGCTGCGTTGCCGCCATGACCGTCTTGAGCGACTCGGCGTAGGAAAGCGGATAGCTCTGCCCTTTATCGACCAAGCGCTGGTAGATGTCGTCGGTGTTGACTTCCGTGCCGATCCCTTTGTCCCGCAGCGCTTCTCCCAAATGCCTGCCGACGAGGGTAATGTTTCGCGTCGGATGGTCGATCGACTCGCCCTGCCTGGTCGTTTCGCTCAACCAGGACTCCCTGTTGTGCGTATGGTAGACGAAGACCGTATTGTCTTTAGCCGGAACGGGATTGGCATGCTTGGGCTCGGTATTTTCTGTCGTAGGCTCCTCGATCGTCGGCGCTTCTGTCTGGGGCTGTTCCTTTGCCAGGTCGGAGGATTTGGGAGGATTGGCCAGCGAATCAGGCACCTCCAGCTCGGGAATGGTCGGGGGCGGATATTCGACGTACAGGTCGGCGGGGCCTGTGCCCTTGCCGGCTACGATCAAGCGAGCATCGTCAAACGTCAACAGACCAGGCAGCTCTCGTCCCAGCAGGCTGCGCAAATCTCCGGGGTGAATACTGGTGATCAGCTCGAAGACAAAACTGCTGACAGAACCGCTCTCGTGATTCTCTGAAGCTTGTATGGAATCGGCCAGTGTCGGAATCTCTTTGCTCATGATCTCGATCATCGCCAGACTGGAGACGTTGGCAGTGGCCTGCTGTATCGTTGACGATGTCAGCATCAGCCGGTTGCCCGCCATTGCCATCCCGGCTGTAATCAAGAAGAGTAGTGCTGTGCCGAGAGAAAGTATGATAAAGTGGCGCTGCAATAAGTTCGTCATTGCTTCTCCTCCTCTGACTCTCGCTTGCGTGTCTTACTCTATCACTATGCTGGTAGCAGAAGAGGTAGAACGAATTTTTTACTAGAGATAAGTTGATAGAGAAACACGCCAACGCATCCAGCCTGCCATGTGACCTAAGAGAAGGTCGACAGTCAGACTTGAGAGACGTTGGCGTGTGTGATTTCACGGGATGAGCGAGATGCGCCACAGTGGCGCTCTCCCTCATCAGCGTTGGAAAAGCTGATCTCTTGCCAGTGTCGCGGCGGGTGCTGCTAATGCGTGTACGCGCTCAGATTCTCGTCGTTTACTGCCTGGTGCAACGCATTGTTCAAGCCGCTGGCGATTACATTGGCAACTCCTTCGATGAATTCATCGATCTCTTTTGGCGTGACGACGAGGTTTTGTCCAAGCGGCTGCAGCACTTCGTGTATGAGCTGTCGCTTATCCCCTTCGGACAGGCTGCCGACCAGCCCCATGAACGTCTTGCGCGACTCCAAATCGGGCAGGTCCGCTTCCGTATACGGTTCCTTGCGCTCGGGCAGGTCGCTCATCGCCAGCCGGTTATAGGCCCGTTTGCTCTCCGCAAGAGACTGTCCAAAGTGACCGAGCAGATACGTGATTGCATCGTGGACGATGGTTGACGCAAAGACGACGGTAGGAACACCGATGGCAATCACCGGGATGCCCAGCGTTTCTTTATCGATCGCCTTGCGCTTGTTCCCGACGCCGGATCCGGGATGGATGCCTGCATCTGAGATTTGAATGGTCGTGTTCACCCGGTGCAGCGCCCGTGAGGCGAGAGCGTCGATGGCGATGATGAAATCAGGCTTGCTCTGCTCGACCACGCCGAACACGATCTCGCTCGTCTCGATACCGGTGATGCCGAGCACCCCGGGTGACAAAGCGCTCACTTCGCGATAGCCCTCTTCGACCGTTTCCGGTGCGAGTGTAAACAGATGCCTGGTTACGAGCAGGTTCTCCACGACAAGCGGACCGAGCGCGTCAGGCGTGACGTTCCAGTTGCCCAAGCCTACAACGAGCGCCTTTTTGTCCACCGTCAGGCCCAGATCGTCGAGAAACCGCTTGAATTCCCGGGTAAAGCGCCTGGTCACCTGCGCTTCAATCTCCGTGTCATTGTTGCGCAGCTTGGGTACCTCGATCGTCACGTAGCGACCTGGCAGCTTGCCGATCTGCCGCCCTGCTTCGGCGTCTTTTACCGTGATTCGGGTGACCTTGATCCCCGGCTCCTGTTCATCGTCCTCCATCTGGACGCCGGTAAGATCGGCTCCTCCTTGCTGTTCGGCCAATTCGCGGGACTCCACTGCCAAATCGGTCCGTATCGAATAGACGGATAAATCGATGTTGTGCTCCATCGCATTCCGGCTCCTTTCCACACTGGTTGGATGTGCTGCATTCATCCTTTGGCAACTCTTTACTAGCTTGTATAAAACACGCGCTTTTATACGGATTCCTTTCTTGCATTCAGCCTAGTCACATGCTAGAATATGATTTGTTGTATTTCTATGACTCATGACCTTTTTTCCACGTTTTAAGGAGGTGACAACGATGCCGAATATTAAATCCGCGATCAAGCGTACAAAACAAATTGAAAAACGCCGTGCACAACGCGCTTCTCAAAAGTCTGATCTCCGTTCTGCGGTGAAAAGCTTTGAAAAAGCTGCTGCTTCCAGCAACCTCGAATTAGCGAAATCTACACTCCTGGTAGCTGTTAAAAAGCTGGACAAGGCTGCTACCAAAGGTCTTATCCATAAAAACGCTGCGAACCGTCAAAAGTCCCGCTTGATGAAAAAATTAAACGCTCTTACTTCTCCTGTAGCGTAAGAACGTTATGGAAAACCCCCGAGAATCTCGTGTTCTCGGGGGTTTTCTTGCGTTCTCAGCGGCGCACGCGGGCAGCAACTCTGGTGATGAACAATTCAATCGCGAGCTGCTTGTCGACCTGCCCCGACTTCATTCGGTAATCCTCTTCTGCCAGCAGTGTCAGCAAGCTGCTCAAACTGCCTTCGTCAAAATGCCGGGCTTGGTCAACCGCTTTTTTGACTGCGAACGGATGGACCTTCAGCATGTTGGCGATTTGCTGCTGGGTATATCCGCGCGGGCCCCACACTTTTACGGCGAGCAGCAGGCGGAATTGTCTGGCAAGCAGCGCTAGCAGCTTGATCGGTTCCTCGCCTGTTTTGGCACAATCGTAAAAAATCCGGAACGCCTGGGTCAACTGCCCTGACACTACTGCTTCAACGAGCGCGAACACGTCCTGCTCCAGCGTACGGGCAGCGAGCAGCTCGATCGTTTCCCCTGTGATTTTGGCATCGTTGCCCCCGAGGTACAGGGCCATTTTCTCCAATTCCTTATCCAGCAGGCGCAATTCGCTGCCGACCCACTCGACCAGCTTGATCGCCTCTTCCCGTTCGATCAGAGCGGCGTATTTTTTCGCCCGGCGCTCTACCCACGAGTACAAATCGTGGTCTTTCAACGGCTGGAACGAGAGAACCGTCGCTTTTTCATGCAGGACCTTGACGATTTTTTTCCGCTCGTCCAGCTTTTCTCCGGGGACGTCGATGATCAGGGACGTGTACGGGGGAGGGTTGTCCAAATAGTGGACCAATGCCGCCGGGTCTACCTCGAACTTCGCCTGGTTCGGCGCCTTGGCGCCAGTCAAAAAGTAGCCGCGACTGGCGACGACAAGCCGATGGTCGGCCAGGAAGGGCAATGTCTCCGCATCTTGCAGTATATCGGCGAGGGCGTGCTCGGTGCAGTCGTAGTAGCTGATATTGAGGTCGGCATAGGTCGGGTCAATCATCTCCCTTTTGGCCAGGGAAACGAATTCTTCCTTCATAAAGCTCTCTTCCCCGCTCAAGACGTACACGGGGGAAAACTGCTTCTCTCTGATCTGTTTAATTGCCGTCCGCAACTCCATTGTGTGTCTCCTTTTTGCTTTGCGTAATCGAACCAGCTTTGTTTTTTACGATACCAAAAAACAGCCGAAAGGAAAACCCTGCGTCTCTGCTTGTCTGGGGCAATACGCAGCTTCTATCTGTGAAAAAAGAAAAAGACCTTGTTCCGGGCTGTCGGGGTGGGAGAGAAAAGAGAACTGGGCTCCGTTCGTTGCGGCTTTTGCAAGGAAGCAATCACTGGCCGGCTCCGCTCCAAAAACGGCACGCCGACCAAAATTCCGAAGAAGATTATTCAACCGTAGAGTTGGTCTATAAAGCTGTGCCATTTTTTCCGCTCCGCCTGGGTTAAGCCACAAAGGCCTCCGCCCATTTCTCTTTTCTCTCTCCAAGCGACTGGACAGGATCAACGTGCGAAAATTCTGCGATGAACTCGTCTGAATTTGCATTGCCGTACAAGGAAACATGAACCGTTCAAGGCAGCTTGTACAGGTAGAGATTGAAAAGCCGTTGGAAATATTACCGCTTGTTCGAGCGCAATCGTTGCTAAATTCGGATTTTCAGCATCCTGATCATCCCACAAACACTGCAGCCGGGGAATCGCCAAGAAGAGATAAGCGGAGCTTTTTGACAGCGCTACCCAGACGGAGCCAAAAAAACGGAACGTCTTTCGCGCCACACTGGCATCCATGAAATACGTCCCTCGCGGCTTTTGGGGCGCGGTTCCGTTTTTTTGGCGGAGTCGGCCTTGAAGGCTCCCCCGGGCGCTGTCACTTGCGGAGCGTTCTCTTCTTGGCGATTCCCCTCGTCTCCACTGCACCCACGATTGCACAATGATTACATATCGTGCTGAAAATAACGAGGCCGCAGCTCGTTGCGCTGCGACCTCGCTTTTCGGATTTGCACCTTTTATGTAAACGTCTAGGCAGAAGCCCCGGGTTTTCTCCTCCCTAAACGATAAGCAGGGGGTGCTTGGTACTTTACTATATGCACAGTGCAGAAAAGGGGTGCAGGTCCCTGCCGCCCCCATTTTCGCAAAGGATGCATTGCCAATCATGATACACTTCATGCACTTCAAACGTACGGTATTAGTCCCATCCCTTTTTGCGTTTTTCCTGCTCTTTCTGTATCTCTTCTTTCAGCTTGTTTAGCGCTTTGCGCAATTCTTCCGCTACCTTTTCCCGGTTTTTATCCCGTTCTTCATCAAACTTTTTCTGCATCTCTTGCAGCTCTTGCATTTTCTTCGCAAATTCTTCTTCCCAATCCTTGCCTTGCCCGTTCTCGTCCTTTTCCTTGCCGTTGTTTTTGTTGCCGCTGTTTTTGTTGCCCTTGTTTTCCTTGGCGTCCTTGCTTGCCGCTTTGCCGGCAGCCCCTTTATTCCCCTTCTGCTGGTCCTTCTGGGCAGGAGCTATTGCCTTTGCCGAGCCCTTGTTGCCGTCTGCGTTCGGCCGCTGGTTACCCGTGGCTTGCTTGCCGCTCTTTTCACCTCCGGCAGGTTGATGGTTCGCCTGGCTCTTCCCTGGCGGCTGCTGGCCGACAGATTGTCCATTCTTGCCAGTCTGAGCATTCCCGTTGGGCTGCTCTTTCACTGCCGGTGGCGTTTGATTTCCTGACGGCTGAACCGGCGGCGTCTGTGGGGGAGTGGGCGTGTTCGCCGACGTTTGCTGATTGTCTTTGCCTTGGTTAAGCGTGCTAGCCGGTTGTTTGTCATCCGGCTCCGGATTGATTGCGACCATTTCGCCAGGCGAGCCGACTGAGGCCGAATTGCGGTCTTCCGGCTCTTTTTTGTCATGATTGGCGATGGCAAACAAACCGATCAAGAGACACGCCGCGGCTAGACCGGTACCCGCTTTGGCCAACCAGACTCGCGTCAAGCTCTTTTTCTTCGCGGCAGGCAATTCCTGCTTGCTTTGCAAACGCGGCAATTCCGCATGTTCAGCCGAGCTTGCCAGCCCTGCCGCACTGGCCTGCAAAGCAGCAGCCTGTTCAGGTCCGGCGGTTGATTCAAGCCGGGGCAAAATCGAATCGACGATACTGAATGGAGGGGTCACTTTCGGAAGCTGGGTTAATTCATCGGAAACGGATTGCAGGCGTTCATTCAAGCACTTCATTTCAGGATTTGCCCGCAGTGCACTGTGCAGCTGCGCCTGCTCCACTTCAGTCAAATCGCCATCCAGATTGCGCTGGATCAACTCCATTATCGCTTCTCGATTCATGCCCTGACCCCTCCTTTCTGATATTCTCCCAATTTGTCCTGTAACTGTTGACGAGCGCGAAACAAATATGATTTCACCGTGTTTAATGGCAATTCAAGCGCCTCCGCTATTTCTTGATAGGAAAAATCCTGCAGGTAGCGCAAAACAATCACCAGCCGATACTGTTTCGGCAGTTGTCCTATCGCTTCTTGGATGTCACTTGACAACTGTTTGACCAGAACAGCCTCTTCCACCGAATACGTGTCAGGGAGAACAATTTCGTGTTCGTCGATGGAAATGACTTCTTTTTGCGAACGGAACTTGTCGATGCAGACGTTGCTGACTATTCGCTGAATCCATGTAGAAAATTTCGCTTTTTCCTGAAAGGTGTGTATTTTTCTGTAGATGCGTATCAGAGCTTCCTGGCTGGCGTCAAGAGCATCCTGCTCGTTGCCAAGAATGTAAAAAGCGCTCCGATAGACAGCGTTTTCGATTGAACGCAACAGTTCAACGAGTGCTTCATGATCGCCTTCCTGTGCTTTTTTAATCAATTCCGCTTCTGTCATGTCTCCTCCCCCTTTCGACGCTGTTGGGCGCGAAAAAGTTGCACGCTGCTGAAAATCTTATTTCTATCCGAGGAATTTGCAAAACACCGGGCTGTTTAATCGACGATTTCCGTTTTCCATTTCATTCCATCCCGGTCAACGGTCAGCGTAACCGCGCCGTCCCGATCCGTTCGTAAAATGGTCACCCCTGCGTGTTCAAGACGACGTAGCACGTCGGGTGCCGGGTGGCCGTACCGGTTGTTGCGACCGACCGAAATCACCGCCAGCTTCGGCTGTATTCTATCTAAAAATGCCTGTGTCGTAGAACTTTTGCTGCCATGATGAGCCACTTTTAAGACGTCGATTGGCGGCAGCAGGTCACGCTCAAGCAATATCCCCTCACCATTTGCTTCCAGATCACCGGTAAACAGTATATTTACCCCGTATGCGGTCAAAAGCAGGACAACAGAGGCGTCGTTATCACGGAGGCCGTCCTGCTTGTCTGGATGCAGCCAGGTCCAGCGTACACCCGGTGCATCTGTCCAGCTTGACTGGCTGGTTCCGGTATACACCGGTGCGTTCCGCTCCTTTACCATTTCGATCAGTTCTTTTTCTTTCCCTTCTGGCGGTTTTCCATTAACCAGTGCTGCCCCGACGGATACCCGCGGCAGCCACCCGCTAAACCCGCCGATATGGTCCAGATCCCCATGTGTCATCACGATCCGTTCGACTCGCTCGATTCCCCGCGAGCGCAAGAACGGCAGGAGCGTATCGCGCCCCACCTCAAAAGGCTTGCGCCGCTTTTTCCACTCCGCTTTCTCGGCAAATTGGACTACTCCGCCGCTGTCGATGACGTAGACAAGCGAATGGCCGATCTCAACGACGGCGGAATCCCCTTGTCCGACGTCGAGAAACGTGATTCTCACCTGTCCATTTCCGTCAAATGGCTGCCGTGCCCAAATCATGAAGAGAGCAAAACATAAGATGTATATTACCATATCCTTTCCCCGATGGTAACCACGTCTCCAGCAAACCAGCACAGTGACGAGAAAAATCGCGTAGCCGGCAAGCCAGTACCAGGAGGGGTGCGGCCAAAAGGAGAACGGGACGCGAATGCTGTGAATCTGCTCCAAGAGACCATGAACAAACGTCACCAGCCAGGTGATGACGTTTGCCGGCAGGACAGCCAGAGATGGGTGAATCGTGCCCAAAAGCAGCGCCACATAGCCGAGTGGCAGGACGCCGATCGACAAGACGGGGACAAACAGCAGGTTGACCGGCCACGACATGGGAGAATTTTGATGAAAATAATAGATGAGAAACGGAAAGGAGACGAATTGTGCAGCAGTCGTGACGGCGAGCGACGAGCGCAGCCACTCGAATTTGCTGATGCGAATGCTCATCAGCAGCGGCACGAACTCGATCAAGCCGAGCGTCACGGCAAAGGACAGTTGAAATCCAAGGTGCCAGAGCTGGTACGGGTTGATTGCGAGCATCAGCATCAGCGCCAGACTCCACAGATCACGCACGCGAAAACGATGCCCTGCATAGCTCCCCCACAAATATAGGCCGCTCATCAGACCGGCTCGCACAGCCGAGCCGCTGGCGCCTACCAGCATGACGTAAAAAGCGACCAGCGCCATCGTCAGCCAAAGGGCTTTTGCCTTGGGCAAGCCAACCTTCCTCAACAACAGCGAGCAAAATCCGCTGACCAGCGTGACGTGCAAGCCAGAGATGGCCAACACGTGGATCAGTCCCAAATCCGAATACATCGCTGCTACTTCCGGCGACGGGCCGTCCGCCACGCCCAACAGCAGAGATTTCAGAAATCCCGCAGTATCCGCATCGGAAAAAAGCGTGTCGATCCGCTTGGCTGCCGCTTCCTGGAGTCGGTGGAACTGCGCTTCGACGCTCCTGTTTCCCGGTCTGACGCTTACTTGATCGAAGCCGGCTTTGGCGATGACGGTTACTCCTTGCCAGCGAAGGTAATCACCGTAGTCAAACCCGTGCGGATTTCTCGCACGCTCCGGGATTGCCAGGGTCATTTGGCCGTGCAGCAGATTGGCCTCCTGCCACGCCGACACTGCTTCCACCTGCTCCTCTTCACTGAGCGTGATCCGGGCCAGTACCGTTTCTCCGGCGTAAGGTTCACTCGTGATTCGCAGAAAGCATTGGACCAGATCGCCGTCGCGTTTCAGCGAAGACGCGATCTGTCCGTCAAGAGTGACTTGCTGCGCTTGTTCGGCCAGCGGCTTCAGTGCCGAGGCGTGCAGATGATCGTAGACAAAAAAATAGCTGACCGCAATCGCGCAGACGATCGCAAACTGCCACACGCCGGCTCGACTGTGTTTCGGCAAGAGCAAGATCAGGAGGATCAACGCAGCAGCCGCGACCGCCCATACAAACGGCGGCAGCTGTGCCGCAGCAAAAAAACCCGTCACTGCCGCCATACTTAGCGAAAACATACGCCAATGTCCGTCCATCCCGTTCCTCCCCCTCTCAATGCAAGATGCTGCCGAAGGATTTTGGCTGCATCCTCCCTGTCCAGAATAAAGGAGACGTTTCGGACAAAAACACTTTTGTCAAGGTGCAGGTTGTTGCTGAAAAAAGAGCGTGTTATCATGAAGACGTTCCTGTTCTTTGCATTGTGGCGAGATTGGGACAGGCTACATAAAAACCACGGTAAGTCGAGGTGAATGATCGATGCGAAAATCATGGGATCAATACTATATCGATTTGGCGGATCAAGTGGCGACGCGGGCAACATGCAATCGCCTGCAGGTCGGCTGTGTCATTGTCAAGGATAACCGGATCGTGGCGACAGGCTATAACGGCTCAATCCACGGCCATCCCCACTGTACAGAGGTCGGCTGTTTGCTAAAGGACGGACGCTGCATTCGCACTCTTCACGCCGAGGAAAATGCCATCCTGCATGCGCGGCGGGATGATTTGGTCGGGGCTACCGCGTACGTGACGCATGAGCCATGCGAGAATTGCACGAAGCGTTTGAATCAGGCCGGGGTGATCCGCGTCGTTTTTCGCAACCCGTATCCGAGTGAGTACAATAAACATTTCATCGAGCCGATGGAATGGATTTTGTTTGAATAGCCCACAACGTCCGTACAATTGCCACACGGACGTTCTTTCATTATAACGAATGGGTATTTGTTCGATTGCACCACACTATCAATTCATGATAGATTTAGCTGTAGTGTTTTTGAAAGGGAAAGCTTTTTGCGAGAGGAAGAGTCAACATTTATGTGTGGAATCGTATCGCTTTACAATAAACGGAAACAGCCCGTCCACCACGACGTAATCGCCAAGATGGCTACGATCATCACTCACCGCGGACCGGATGATGACGGGTTTCACCTGGACGAGAACATCGCTCTCGGGTTCCGCCGCTTAAGCATTATCGATGTCTCAGGCGGGCACCAGCCGCTTTTTAATGAAACCCGTGACGTATGGATTATCGGGAATGGCGAAATCTACAACTACAAAGAGCTGCAAAACTGGCTAAAAGATCTGGGCCATCAGTTCCAGACCGATTCCGATATTGAAACCATCCTGCATCTGTATGAAGAGGTCGGATTTGACGCCGTCAAGAAATTGCGCGGCATGTTTGGCTTCACCATATGGGATTCGCGGCGCAAGCTGATGTTTGGCGCTCGCGATCACTTCGGGATCAAGCCGCTGTACTACACGGAAACCCCGGACTCCATCGGCGTCGCCAGCGAGATCAAAAGCCTGCTGGAAATGCCGGGCGTTAAGCGGGAGGTCAACCGTACGGGCTTGTATCACTATTTGACATTCCAGTACGTCCCCGATCCCGAGACGATGTACGCAGGCATTTACCGCATCCCCCCTGCGCATTACTTCGTCATCCAGAATGACCAGTTGTCGCTGACCCGCTATTGGGATGTCGCCTTTGCTCCGGACGAGAGCAAACCGTTCTCCTACTTTGTGGAAGGAACGCGGAATATTTTGCTCGATTCGGTCGACAAGCACCGGATGAGCGAAGTGCCGCGCGGAGCTTTTCTCTCCAGCGGCGTCGATTCCAGCAGCATCGTCGGCATGTTGCGGACGTTTGAACCGGTGAAGACATTCTCTGTCGGTTCGGATATTCCCGGCTACAGCGAGCTGGAGTACGCCCGCCGGACAGCGAAATACCTCGGCACCGAGCACCATGAACTGGTAATCTCGGCAGAGCGCTATATGGCGGAATTGCCGCGGCTAGTCTGGCACCAGGACGAACCGGTAGCGGATCCGTCGGCGATTTTGCTCTACTTCGTCTCGGAGCTGGCCAGCCAACACGTCACCGTCGTGCTCTCCGGCGAAGGTGCAGACGAATTTTTCGGCGGGTATAAAATCTACCGCGAGCCTCAGTCGTTGCGGATGTTTTCCCATCTGCCGGGCTGGGCCAGAGGCTCGATTCGCTCGATTGCCGAGAAGCTGCCGGATACGGTCAAAGGCAAGAACTTCCTCATTCGCGGCTCGAAAACGGTGGAGGAGCGCTTCTTCGGCAACGCCTTGATCTTTAGCGAGGAGCTGAAGGAAAACGTCGTCACAGACGATATTCTGCGTTCCGCCGACTACCAGTCCCCGCGGGAAATTACGCGGAAAATTTACGAGCAAGCGAAAGGCTACGACGATGTAACCAAAATGCAGTACCTCGACATCCACACCTGGCTGCGCGGCAACATCCTGATGAAGGCTGATAAAATGACGATGGCCAACTCTCTGGAGCTGCGCGTGCCGTTTATCGATCCAAAAGTATTTGAATTCGCAGCAACGATTCCGACCAAGTACAAAATCGCAAACGGTACGACCAAGCACGTGCTGCGGGAAGCGATGGCCGAGTTCCTGCCGCCGGAAATCAAGACCCGCCCCAAGCTGGGCTTCCCTGTACCGACGCGCTATTGGCTGCAAAACCATTTTTACAAATGGGCAAAAGAGCTGATTTTTGATGCAAAAGTCGACGACCTGATCAACAAGGCGTACGTCCTCTACATGCTTGACGAACATCGTGAAGGACACGGCGACTACAGCCGAAAAATCTGGACCGTGCTGATCTTCATGCTCTGGCACCAAATTTTTATCGAGCAAAAGTATTCGTTCGGTCCGTACATGAGCCCAAGCGTAGAAACGCGGAAAAAAGTCCATCAGTGATCGTACCTGCAAACCTCTCCAAAGCGACCGGAGAGGTTTATTTGCGTGTGCCTCTGTCTTTTCGTAGGCTTGAAGCATGCGAGATCCTGCGAGGAGTGATTCACCATGCTGATGGAGTTATGGGAGCGTTATCGGCGTATTTTGCTCTCCGTGGCTATTGTCCTGTTTTTGTTGATCAGCTACTTTCTGTACAATGCTTCATCAGAGCACGTGCCTGATTTGCCTCTGGAAGCGTCCGTTTACGCTTCTGACAGCGGGAACAAGCAGCCGGCAAAAGACGAGCGCTCACAGCCGATTGCCGCCTCGACAAAAGCAGACAAGCCAATGTCCCCTGCTGCATCCCGGCAGACCAATACCAATGCCGGCGAGTCCGCTGCCGATGCTATCAACGTGCCGCCACAACCGGCTGAGGTGAAAATGTACGTCGATGTAAAGGGCAGCGTCAAATCTCCCGGCCTGTATTCGTTCAAGCCAAACGACCGTATCGCCAATGCCGTCGAGCAGGCAGGCGGCTTTTTGCCGGAAGCGGATCGGGACAGAGTGAATCTGGCACAGGCACTAAGCGACGGGATGAGCATCTGGATACCGGCCAAAGGAGACCCGGCGATTGCGCCACCTGCTGCTGGTCCGTCGCATCCGGTCCCTGTCGTGCAAGAACCAGCCCAACCGTCGCAAGCCAAGCCGGACGCAGCCAAAGCGGGGGTGGTCAACATCAATACGGCAACGGTTGCCGAGCTGCAGACTCTGCCCGGCATCGGCGAAACGCGTGCGAAAGCGATTATCGCTTATCGCGAACAGCACGGTCCGTTTGAAGCCGTAACCCAGTTGCGGAGCATTTCGGGCATCGGGGAAAAAACGTACAAGAAGCTGGAAAGCAAAATAACCGTCAATTGACGGTTACCGGTCATGATCCCTTTTGCTTCTTCATATACTTGTGAAAACAGTTCTGGTTGGAGGGATTATCATGCAGGTTGGTTTTATTGGTACTGGCAGCATGGGCAGCATTCTCATCGAGGCATTGCTTTCGTCTCGTACGTTGCTCCCCAGCCAAATCATCGCCTACAATCGCACTCTCTCTAAAGCGGAAATGCTGGCGGAGCGCTATCCTGGGCTTGCTGTCGCCGCATCAAATGCAGAAGTGGCCCGGTCAGCCAATGTGATCTTTCTCTGCGTGAAGCCGTTTGAATATAACCAGGCACTTGAGCAAGTCTCCGGTCAGCTGACCGAACGGCAACTGCTGGTGACGATCACCAGCCCGGTAGAGCTGGCTGATCTGGAAGAGCATGTCCCTTGCCAGGTACTACGCGTCGTACCGAGCATCACAAACGCAGCATTGGCCGGGACCACGCTGATCGAATTTGGTTCACGCGCCACCAGTGAAACGCGCAGCGCGATTTTTGCGCTCTTTTCACGGATTAGCCAACCGGTTGAAGTCGCCCCGTGCAATTTGCGCATCGCCGCCGACCTCAGCAGCTGCGGCCCTGCGTTTATCAGCTACGTGTTGCAGGAGATGATTTTGGCTGCTACGGAAGAGACCGGCATCACTCAGGAAGCGGCTACCCACTTGACCACGGAAATGATTATCGGCCTTGCCGAACTGCTGAAAAAAGAGATATTCACCCTGCCAGCCCTGCAGCAGCGCGTGTGTGTTCCCGGCGGTATAACCGGTGAAGGGCTGATTCCCCTGCAGCAAGGCATTCCCGGCCTCTTTCAACAGGTGTTTCGGCGAACGCACGAAAAATTCGCCGAGGACTGCCGTGAAATGAAAAGCCATTTGACAACTTAAAAAAAACACTCCCGAAGCCAAACAAGTCGGAAGTGTATTTACGACAGTGAGCTATCTTTGTTCATGTCAGCTACGGGCGACGTGCAGTGAAAAAGAGACGCTCACTTTTCTTTTGCGGCGGAAGGTCTTGAAAATCGGCAGTGACGACGACATCGACAAACCCGGCGTCACGCAGCCATTTTTCCAAAGACAACGCATGGTAGGCGCGTTGGACATGCACTTCCTCAAGCCGTCGGTAGCAGCCGTTTTGCTCGTGGATGAAAAACGTCAATTGATGCTCGACTTCAAAGCGGAGCGGATCTGTAAAGCACTGCCAGATGTAGGCGATCTCCGGCTCATCGAGCGTAAACGTGTTGTCGCCATACACGTTTACAATTTTGTACGGGCTGTGCACGTCGAACAAAAAGTGCCCGCCCGGCTTCAGATGTGCGAAGACGCGCTGAAACATCCGCTTCACATCATCTTCCTCAAGCAGGTAGCTGGGCGAGTCACAGCACGAAATCACTGCATCGACCGGCTGTACGTCAAGCTCGCGCATGTCTTGTTCAATCCATGTCACTCGTACTTGCTCCTGCTTCATTTTTTCGTAGGCAACCGCCAGCATGTCTGCCGACAGGTCGACTCCGTATACGGTATATCCCTGTTTCGCAAGCGGGATAGACAGATTGCCGGTTCCACAGCCGAGGTCGATAATCGACGACGGCTTGCCGACTTTCTCCCAGACTTCGCCCAACCACCGCAGCCAGGCGTCGTACGGTGTATCCGCCATCAATCGATCGTAAACCGCAGCAAGGTGAGTATACGACATCCTTACACCTGCTCACTAACGCTGACGATCGGCGCATCGCCCCATAGCCGCTCGATATTGTAGAAATCGCGTTCTTCGCGATGGAAGACGTGGACGACGACATCGCCCAGGTCAATCAGCACCCAGCGGCCTTCATCCGCCCCTTCGATCCCGCGCACTTCATAGCCGTTTTTGTGGGCTTTATCGCGGATTTCCGTGACGATCGCTTGCACCTGGCGTTCGTTGTTGCCGTGGCAAATGATGAAATAATCGCTGATCACCGACAATTTGCTGATGTCCAGGACCATGATTTTTTCCGCTTTTTTATCTTCTGCAGCTTTCACTGCCAGCTTTAGCAACTCATCGATATTCTTTGTCATGTAATTCCTCCTTTTTCTTTCCTGCCGCTACCGGCTGACCAAGTCGTTATACGCCTGTAAGGTTAACGGAAATACCGTCTTTCGCTTCCCGATCAGCTGTGCTATCGTCCCGCCAAATGCCTCCGCCAGCGCCTCATCGAGATCCTTTTTCGCCAGTATGCGCAGCTCTTCCACACCTGGAAACTTGCGATTCGGTTCGATGTAATCCGCCAGACAGACGACTTTTTCCAATAACGTCATCCCTGATCGGCCCGTCGTATGATAACGCACGGCCTGGATGATCTCCGGATCCGTTATCTGCAGTTCATTCTGAATCACGACAGCTCCGACAAACGCGTGCCACAGCTCTTTCTCCCCGTGCAGCACCGCTTCGGGAAAATCGTACCGCAGCAAGTAATCGCGCATTTTTTCAGTCGGCCAGCACTTGCAATAATCGTGTACATAACCGGCTACTTCTGCCTTATCAGGGTCGGCTCCGTATTTCTTGGCCAGGCTGCGCGCCGACTCTGCGACGCCAAGCGTATGAACATACCGCTTTTCATTCATCTGCGCCCTGATCTGTTCAAGCAGTTTCGCACGGTCAGCTATCAGGGGGTTGCTCATATAGACCATGCTCCTTTATATACGTCTCCACAGCGGGTGGCAGCATGTACCGAATGCTTTTGCCTGCTTTCGCTTTCTCACGGATGAGTGAGGACGACAGCTCCCATGCGGGCATTGTGACAAAATGGACGATGTGTTCGAACGCCTTCTGGTCTATCGTGCTCCCTGGACGCAAGAGCCCGATAAACGGCACCAGTTTGACCAGTTCCTTGTAGCGGTACCACGTTCGCAGTGTCTGGATCATATCGCCGCCGACGATAAAGGAAAAGGCGATATCCGGGTGCATCTGGATCAACTGCTGCATGGTGTCGTACGTGTAAGACGGACCGCTGCGGCGAAATTCTACGTCGGTCATGCGAAAAGCAGAATGGTCGCTGATCGCCAGCTCAATCATCCGCTGACGGTGATGCTCGCTGCTGATTCCTTTGCCCAGCTTGTGCGGCGGGATGCGGGCCGGCATGAACCAGACTTCATCCAGTTCGCCTTGTTCCCGCGCCTGTTCCGCCGCCAGCAGATGGCCGTAATGTATGGGATCAAACGTGCCGCCGAGAATACCGACGCGTCGTTCTGGTGTTTTCATCTGTATCTCCCTTTTACGGAAGTGAAATCGTCTTATGCTCCGCAGATTCCTTGTACAAGACGACGGTATGTCCGATCAACTGTACCAATTCAGCCTCGCATCCCTCTGCAAGGGCATGTGCTACCTCGTTCTTATCATCGGTATTGTTTTGCAGAATGGATACCTTGATGAGCTCGCGAACTTCCAGCGCCTCTTTGATTTGCTTGATCATGTTTTCGTTTACGCCGCCTTTTCCGACTTGAAAAATCGCGGAGAGATGGTGCGCTTCCGAGCGCAAAAACCTTTTTTGCTTGCCTGTTAACATTTAATTTCCTCCTTGTTGGAGCTGCTTCAACACTGTTTCGCGCATTAACTCCACGGGTGCGTCGGCTTCCAGCCAGATTTCATACGCAAGCGCCCCCTGGTTGACGAACATCCCTACGCCGGAATGCGTTTTTGCCCCGATTTTCTTGGCTGCCTGAAGCAGCTTCGTCTCCAGCGGGTTGTATATCAAGTCGCTGACTACCAGGCGGGGATGCAGCAATTCGGCCGCGATCGGCATTTCATCGACTTGCGGATACATGCCAATGGAAGTCGTATTGATCAAAAGCGTCGCATCGCTGACCGCCAGATGGGCGTCTGCGGGATCGATCGCTCTCGTCGGCACCAGTCCGTTGAGGTGTTCAGCCAGGCGCTGTGCCTTTTCCCGGGAGCGGTTGACGATGCGGATTTCCTTGACTCCTTCTTCGGCAAGCGTACACGCGACTGCTCTCGCTGCGCCGCCCGCTCCCAGCATCGTCACTACCTGGTCTGCCAACTCGATCTTCGTCTCATTGACAAGCGAGCGAACGTACCCGGTGCCATCCGTGTTGTAGCCGATGAGCCGGCCATTGTCATTGACGACCGTATTGACCGCGCCGATGCGTTTGGCCAACGGATCGATTTCATCCAAGAGCGGGATGATCGCGACCTTGTGCGGGATGGTTACATTCACCCCGCGCAAGCCGAGAGAACGAATGCCGGCTACTGCTTCCGGCAGCTTTTCCGGTGCGACATCAAACGCTACGTAGACATAGTTTACGTTATTTTCGCGAAATGCAGTATTGTGCATGATCGGAGATTGTGAATGGCCGACCGGATGACCGAGCAGACCAACTACTTTTGTTTTACTTGTAATCATAGGACGCTCCTTTCCCGTACCATAAAACGCATTGCATGAAAAAACATTTTACAGGCATGCAAGCGAAACACTCTCTATACGTGTGTAAAACCCCCTCCGGACAGGAAGGGGCTTGAGAACTCAGCTTAAATCAGACCCTTGCGTATGCCGACACTTACCCCTTTTGGCGCATGCACGACGACAGATGCCGGTTTTTTTCCTTGCAGGGCAACCCAGCCCAGACCGGAGATGACGATATCCATCGGTCCCTTGCCGTCAATTTTACATGTATGCTTCGTAAAGGCGGGCAGTTGCTTGGCCGCTTCTCCGCTCGGCGGCATGAGCAGAGTGCCGTGGTGCTTGGCCAGCACTTCGTCGGCGTTTTCCAGCTTGGTGCGGTGAATGTACAATTGATTCGCTACGTACAAGACAAACGGCTGGTGCTCGCCATGGACGAAATCGATCCGGGCCAAACCGCCGATAAACAGGCTTTGGCCGGCATTCAGTTGATAGCCCTTCGGATTGATCCGCGCAGTCGGGGTAAGCGCGCGCAAGTCTTCCGGGGTCACCATATGACCGATTTGATCGCGATTGATAATGCCTGGCGTGTCGTATATCGATCGACCGTCTTCCAGCGGAATCTCGATTTTATCTAGCGTCGTGCCCGGGAAAGGCGAGGTCGTAATTTCCATGTCGGCCGCGCCGTAATCGTGCAGAATTCGGTTGATGAGCGTCGATTTGCCGACGTTGGTAACCCCGACGATGTAGACATCCTTGCCGTGGCGCCGCTTGCCGATCCGCGTCAGCAGCTCGTCAATGCCGGTGCCCTTCGCCGCACTGACCAAAATGACTTCTTCCGGCTTCAAGCCGCGCTCCTTGGCTTCGTGCTGAATCCAGTTGCGCACGCGATTGAGATTGATATTGCGCGGCAGCAAATCGACTTTGTTGCCGACGAGCAGGATCGGATTGCCGCCGACAAAGCGCGGCAGGCCGCGCAGCCAGGAGCCTTGGAAGTCGAACAGGTCGACCACCATGACCACGAGGCTGTCCGTATCGCCAATGCCGTTTAAAATCCGCAAAAAGTCATCGTCAGACATCTCGACAGGGGCTACTTCATTATAGTGCTTGATGCGAAAGCAGCGCTGGCAGATCAGTACGTCGCGTTCCAGGGCAGACTTTGGCGCAAAGCCCGGTTTGGTTTTCTCTTCTGATTGTATCTGTATGCCGCACCCGGCACAGATTGCGTCGTGTTCGTTCACTAGTGTCTTTCCTTCCATGAAATCATCCCTTTCCTGCGCATCCAATAGAGGGCAACCCTCTCCATTTGCCGGTTAAAACGGGTCCAGAAGCCGTCACTGCTCGCGACTGGCACAACCAAAATGGTATGGAAGCCAAGCAGGTTTCCGCCAAGTACATCTGTAAACAGTTGATCGCCGATGACAACGGTCTCCTCTACCGACACGTTCATAGCTTTGATCGCCCGCATGAACGCCTGTCCTGTCGGCTTGCGTGCGGAAGCGATGAAGGTGACGCCGAGCGGATCGCAAAAGCTGTGGACGCGGGCATGCGAATTGTTGGAGATTACCGTCACTTGTATTCCCGCTTCCCGCAAGCGGTTAAACCACATCTGCACTTCCGGGGTCGCTTGCGGACGGTCCCACTCCACCAGCGTGTTGTCCAGGTCCGTAATAATCGCCCGAATCTGGTGCTTAAGTAGTTCGTCTATGTCAATCGAAAAAATCGATTCTGCATACTGGTTCGGCATTAGTTTTTCTAGCACGGGACACCTCCCGATCTCTACGATATCGGGACTAACTATACCATAATCCCGCCCTTCGTTGCAAAGAAACATCGCCGTTTACTGCTGATCGCAATCCGCCTCTTGCTTTTGCATCAGACGGCGGATGTGTTCCTTGGGTGACCAGCAGTCAAACCGGTAATCGGGGCGGGTTTCATAGCCGAGCCGGGAACAGCGGTAAGCGGTTTTGTCCGGCTGTTTTTCCACGCGAAAATGCTCACAGGTGGCGCAGCAGTGGAACTGTTTGGCTTTAATGGCGCTCACTCCCTTTTTTAGAGAACACAAGCGAATGACGAGCCGGGCGTTCAAACGGTTGGGTATGAAGCCTGACCGGGGGCCCCTCATTCGAGCGCAGTTGAACCTTTGTCACGAAGCAGGGGAAAGATCGTCAGCTGCTCATAATGCGGTCCATGATTTTTATCGAGAAAATTGGAAACGCCGACGCCGACCAGCCTGATCCCGGACGAATAGTCAAAAGCGTCAACCAGCTCCTCCAGCACCGTGCTCCAGTCCGCCCCCGGCGCTACGCGCTGCTGCTTGCTTCGCTGCGTAAAGTCAGCGTACTTGATCTTCAGCGTCATCGTCTGCGCAATCACTTGTTCCTCTTTCATATCGGTGATTACTTCGTTCATCAGCTCGCGGGCGATCGGCAGGACAGCATCGCTCTGATAGACGTCAAACGGCAGTGTGGTCTCCCGGCTGATCGACTTGACTGGCCGATCCATGACGATTTCCCGCTCATCGATGCCGCGTGTGCGATTGTACAGCGAATAGCCAAGCTTGCCGAACATCTGTACGACTTCGTCAAGGGACAACTGCCAGAAGTCCTCTACGGTATAAATCGCACGCTTTTCCAGCAGCTCCTGAGACTTTTTGCCGATTCCGTGAATGGCGCCGATCGGCAGCGGACGCAAGACGTCAAGTGCTTCGTGAGGCCGGATGATGACGAAACCGTCCGGCTTTTTCAGATCGCTGGCGATCTTGGCCAGGCTCTTGTTGTAGGAAAGGCCGATACTGCAGGTGAGACCGACTTCCTGCCTGATTCTTCGCTTCAGTTCTTTGCCGACGGGGACAGCGTCGTCGTAATGGCTGACATCGAGATAGGCCTCGTCCAGCCCCATCGTTTCGTATAAAGGCGAGTATGCCTTGTAAATGGCCCTGACTTCGGCCGACTTTTCCTGATAACGGGAATAGCGCACGGGGACGAAAATTCCCTGCGGACACTTCTTACGCGCCAATGCGATCGGCATCGCTGAACGAACGCCAAACGCTCTCGCTTCATAGCTGCACGTCGAGACGACGCCGCGATTGTCGCTGCCGCCGACGATGACCGGTTTTCCGCGCAGCTCCGGTCGATCCAGCTGTTCCACACTGGCAAAAAACGCATCGAGGTCCAGATGTAAAAACTTTTTCATCCGGGGAACACCCCCAAACATATATTCCCCTCTATTATCTGCCTTTTTGTCGCGGAAAGCAAGGTGGTATCCGACCGCAATTCTGCGTCCTTAGCGTGCTCCTTTGATCACGGCGAGCAGTTCATTCGGACTCGGATTGCCTTTGCGCGCATAGATGACCGTACCCGTCTTATCGATGATAAAGACGACGCGCTGTTGGGCGAACAGTCCGAGAATTTTGCCTACTCCGTACTTTTTGCGGATGTCTTCCGCTTCATCAACGATCAACGGGAATGGATAACCGAACTTTCGTGCGAACGCCTCGTGTGTGGCTGCACTTGCCGGGTTGATCCCCAGCACAATCGTTTCAGCAGCGTCAAATGCTGCGTAATTGTCCCGCACAGCGCACAATTGCTTGGTGCATATCGGCGTATCGTCACCCGGATAAAAAATCAGCACGACGTTTTTCTGGCCGCGCATCGATTCCAGCGAGATGGGGCCGGCTGTGCTTTCCGCAGAAAATAAGGGGGCTGTTTGCCCGACTTGCAGCATGGGGCGTCCTCCTTTCTAAACCTTGTGACGTAAGCTTGTTAGAATACGATTCATTTTGAGACAAAGATTCCTTAAAATATACTCGGGATCTTTCTATTGTTCAGTCTGCTTTATTGTAATATTTTCACTTTTAAAATACTGTTAAGAAAATGATCTTGATTGGGGATTATATAATGTTCAAGCAATGTATCCTTTCTATAACCTACTGGATTAGCAAAATTCTTTCAGTGCTCCAAAACAAGGCTATTCTACTGATTTTGATTGTTTTATACGCAATATTGCCTCTGTATCCAGATGCGCTAGTTTTGCAATTGGTTGCTTTGAATCATACTCTCCTTTTCATCCTGAACGGATGCTCCCTAATCCTTTTTTCGTTTATCGGATTTCCTCTCATCCTGTTTCGAAATATTAAAAGATTACCGCTCTCATTCGTAGCTTTCCTTTCTTTATTTGGGATTATTTTGGGGCTTAGTTCATTTCTGCTTTTAGTTCAATTTGCCATTAAGCTCCATCTGGAAGGCGAGCAATTCATTTACTTTTTTGGAGCTCTCATTAATATTATTTTCACATTTAACTTTGCAGCGATTATCATAAAATGCTTGTATGAGATAACCGATTTAAGTAGAAAACGGAAAAAACCGGCCTCTACTATAATAGTATCCATTTTACTCACGATCTTTTTTTTATGTGTTCCCGATGCTGTATACGCCCTTAGCTACCAATTCTGGTTTCAACAGACGACACCTTATGCTGAAGCCGGAAAACTGGGCAACGAAACCATTGATGTAATTGAAGAAAACGAGCAGTTTTTAGATACCCGGAATCACATACTAGCTTTTAGAAAAACTGTAGACAACTACTTCGAGATGTATTACTTTTCTTTTTCTATCCACTATGCCTTATCTCTAAATAACGAGACCTACCAATTTATGCAGACCATTATCCAAAACAATACGCCTTTAAAATTGCAGCAAATAGTTCACATCGTCTTCAACAGGTTAATGGAACTCATCCTGATAAGTTACATCGTCTCAATTATCATTGATAAGGTTAAGGAAGGGGATGATCAATATAACAACAACGCTCCAAACTAGCAGATCGGTTTCATCCGGCTTTCTTCTCTTTTACCTTTTCCACAAACGCCGCCGCCAGCTTCAGCATCACAGGGTCGTGCATCCACATCCGCTCCGGATGCCACTGTACCCCGATCACCGTACCGTCTTCATTTTCAATCGCTTCAATGACGCCGTCGGCTGTAGTCCCGGTCACGCGCAGTCCCGGAGCGACATCCTTGACTGACTGGTGATGGGATGTATTGACCAGCACTTCCGTCGTACCGATGGCCTCGCTGATAAAGCCTGGCTCCAGCTTGATCCAGTGCGCACCATACTGTCTGGAACCTTTTTGCGCATGCTGGTAAGCGCCTGGAACCTGGCTCGGTATATCCTGAACGAGTGTGCCGCCCAGAGCGACGTTGAGAATTTGCATTCCGCGGCAGATGCCGAGCATCGGCTTGTTCATTTCCCTGGCCAGCTTGATCACGGCGAGCTCGGCCAGATCCCGTTCGTAGTCCACTTCGCCCAAGCCCGCCAGCGGCGGTTCATTGTACAGGTGTGGAGCGGGGTCTTCCCCACCGGTCAAAATAATCCCGTCCAGCGAAGCGACAATGTCGCGAAACGGGGCGTCCGGGCTCGACATCAGCGGCACGATCAGCGGTATCGCTCCTGATCGGGCAACCCCTTCCGCATAGCTGGCTCCCACGTAGTAATACTGATCAAGGTTGTTCCCCGGCAAAAACATTTTGGCACTGGCAATCCCAATGACAGGCTTCACACTCGTTCGCTCCTTTACTTGATCCATCGTCTGTTCAAGATCAATGGAAAAATGGTTGTCTCTCTCCAACGGTACCCTTTATCATTAAGTATATTACAGAATTGTTTGCACGCGCATTAGAAAGGGAGATGTTCTCATTGATCGCTAACCTGCAAGAATCCATTTTGGCTATTACGGAACAGACGGGCGGCACCTGGGGTGTTGTCATTGAAGACCTGCAGTCCCACGAGCGGTTTACACTCAACCCAGACGAACGCTTCTACGCAGCAAGCATCATCAAGCTGCCGATCATGACAGCCGTGTTCGCCCAGGTGTACAGCGGCAAGCTTTCCTTCGAGCAGACGATCCCGCTGCGCCAGGAGGACCTGGTTGGCGGCGATGGCGTCCTGAAGCACATGTCTGTCGGACTCCCGTTAACGGTGCACGATCTCGTCACCCTGATGATCATCCAAAGCGACAATACGGCGACAAACGTGCTGATCGATCTCGTCGGAACCGAGAACATCCGGGAAATGATGCGCAAGACGGGGATGCACAACTCTGCGTTTTACAACAAGCTGATGATTATTCCAGCCGAGCTGGAAGGCAAAAATGAAGTGACTGCTGCGGACGTCGCCAGTCATTTGCGCCATTTGGCCACGGGTCAAATCCTCTCCTACAACAGCTGCCTGCAGATGATTAGCCTGTTGAAAAAGCAGCAGCAGCGCGACTCGCTCCCGTCCCTCCTGCCTGATCCGGAGGGTGAGATCATCGGCAGCTTGCCGCTCTGGGAGTTGGCCAACAAGGCCGGGAGCATCACGGATATCAAGCATGATGCAGGCATTTTATACGTCGATCAGGCCGCTGTCATCATCACCACACTGAGCAAAAACGTCGATGAAAAACCGGCCAAGAAAGCGATGGGCGAGATCGGACGGTTGGTATATGAGGCTTACAAGCGCTGAGCAATCAGGCCGTTGGATTGGCGCTTGCTTTCAAAGCTTGCCAGCATCACCAAACAAGCACGGGTTCCGATCGGTGTATGCACGCCACCGTTCGGAACCCTGTTTTTCACGCAGCCCGTAATACCACAATAACAGCCAGCCGGAAAACGTCGTACCGAGAATATCGAAATTCCCCATGGCGGCCAGCATGCCTGCCGCCGCCACTCCCGGAATCCCGTGCTCCATACAGACCGGAATGAGCTGTGTGCCGATGTTCGAGTTAGCAGATCAGCGCGCTTCTACCCAGCTATCCTGGAAAATAAAGCCGAGCAGAGGATGGAGCTTCACACCGTGCACGCGTTTATTTACGATCGTGAACTCCTTGTCCGTATACAGCGGAATCCAGTAAGCCTGATCGACGGCAATCTTCTGGACTTGCTCATATAGCTTTTGTCTTTCCACAGGTTCTAACGTCGCTTTACCCTTTTCCAGCAGCATATCGATCTCTTTACTATTGATCCGCGAGTGATTTCCTCCGCCGATTTGACTGGAGTGCATCAATGTATACAGAATATTGGGATCATTATCCACATAGTACAGCATCGCCAGATCAAACTTCCCATTTCCGGCAACCTCAAGCACAGTCGCAATTTCCAGCAGTTGAATGTTCAGTTCTACCCCAATCTCTTTCAGCATGCCCTGGAAGAGCTGGTTGGCCTGGGCAAATTTGGGCAGGCTCGTCAGCGTCAGAGAAAGCTTTTTCCCGTCCTTTTCCCTGATCCCCTGGGCATTTAGCTGCCAGCCGGAAGCCTCCAGCAGCTGCTTGGCTTCCTCCACATTGTACTTGTACGCATACTGCTTGATAGCTGGATCATAGCCAAACATGCTCGATGGCAGCGGACCGTCTGCGACTTCTCCCTCTCCCTGCAGTACGCCTTTGAGAATCGCTTCTTTATTGACCGCAAGATTCAGCGCCTTGCGCACGTTGACATCCTTCAAAATCTCGTTTTCTGTATTCATTTCGATAAAAGTAACGCCTGAGCGCATTTTTTCCAACACCGTGTAAGCCGCATTGTCCTTGTATTTCTTGGCATCCTTGGCGGGAATGTCCATAGCGATATCAAGTGTGCCGCTCTCCAATGCGGCCAGCATCGTCTGAATGTCCTTGATGAATTTGAAGTTGAGCTTATCCGGTCGCGGCGGTCCCTGATTCTCCGCCAAGCCGTCAGCCCAGTTGAACGCGTCATTGCGGACGAGCGTAATCGATTCTCCCGGCTTCCAGCTGCGGAATTTCCACGGCCCCACCCCGATCGGATTTCGTCCGTAATCATTGCCTGCCTTCTTCACAGCTTCTACGGAAACCGGCTGCATCGTCGATGGGTCCCACAGGTTCGTCAGGAGCGGAGCGGTCGGTTCTTTCAAATGCAGGACCAGCGTTTTATCGTCCGGCGCATCGATTGACGCGATGGAGCTGAGCATTTGTCCCGCCAGTGGCGCTGCCGTCTCGGGTGCCAGGGCGCGTTCGAAGGATTGCTTGTAAACGGTCGCAGTCAACGGCGTCCCGTCGTGAAAGGTCACTCCGGACCGCAGGATAAAGGTCCAGGTTTTCCCGTCGGCAGAGATTTTGTACGACTCTGCAAGATACGGCTTCACTTCATTCGTTTTCGGGTCGTAATAGACCAAGCCGCCGCCGAGCTGTGACGTGACGATTGAAGCTGCGAGCATTGCCGATTTTTGCACATCCAGCGTATCGGGCTCCTCAGTCATTCCGATGGTAATTTCGCCGCCGGTGGCCGGCTTCGCCTCGTCCGCCTTCCCCTCGGCAGCATCCGGTTTGTTCGGCGCTGACGACGAGCTGCAGCCAATCAAGCCAACCATCAGGCAAGCGATCAAAAGCAACGCGGCAAACACTCTGTTCGTATGGCTTGACGATTTGCGCTTGCTTCCGCTGCCAGTCAAGTCGGCCACTGCTTCTATTTCTTTATTGAGCATGCGAGCTTGCCTCCCCGCTCAGCTTGTCGGCAACAAATTGTCTGACAGTCGCAAGGAACAGCTCGTATTCATCATTCATCACCAGATGACTGCTCTGCTCAAAAATGACGAGTTGACTATTCGGCATCGCCTCCGCGATTTCGATGGAATCCTCCACCGGCGTAATCCAATCGTGTCTGCCGGCAATAATGAGGATAGGCGCAGTAATCTGCTTGAGCTGCTCGACTACATTAAAGCTGCGCAAGGCTCCCTTGAAGCCTTCGTTAGTCGCTTGGTAGCACGGTCTTACCCGCCTTCCTTCCTCTTCTCTCAGCTTCAGCTCTGCCTCCGAGAGACCAGCCTGATACGAATAGGAATAGAGCGAGTCGGTCGCCTGCATGAATGCTCCGAGCGCTTCATTGGAAGCAAAGGTCCCATTCCACAGATCTTCTGCCAGGCGAATCTGTTCCTCTGTCCCTTTTTCGCGAAGGATTTTTTTCGCCCGCTCGAATCCCCGTGTATTGGCCGTCGTTGTAATCAGGATCAGTCCCGCGACATTTTCGGGATAAGCAACCGCGTAGCTCTCCGCTGTCATCCCGCCGTAGGATTGGCCCAGGATGACGATTTTGTCCAGACCGAGATACTGCCGGAGTGCCTCCACGTCCTTCACGTTGTTTTCAAGCGTATACGTCGACTGCGGTCCTTCCGCTGACAATCCGCTGCCGCGATTATCAATGTAGACAAGCTGCATCAAATCGCTTAACGGCGTCAAATACGGCTTGTAGCCTGTATGATCCACTCCCGGTCCGCCGTGAAGGACAAAGCAGACGGGCTTCTGCCTCATCAGCGGGCCGTCCGGAACACTTCCCGCCCCTTCCACGTCAAAGTAAATCCGCGTACCATTAATCGCTGCAAACATCGTCAACACCATCCCATCGATTGTGATTTATTTTATGGAAGTAAGCCGGCTATACTGGTTATCGGCCAGACGTTTAAAAGCACGTCATGCAGACAGGCTTGCGCGGCGTGTAGAACAATCTGTCCAACTGCTCCAGATACCGTTCATCCGACACCCGGACGGCACTGTATTGCATCAGGCGGTGAAACGGTACGGCTCCCATCAAGAGCGAGGAGAAGTCGGCAATGTCCAGCTCAATCGCGACGTCGGGCGTTGCCCCTTCACAAACGCTTGCCCATCCGTCCTGGAATCGCACGATCGTGCTGCCGGCATTCTCCGGCAAAAATTGATCCCGAATGCAAATGTCAACCGTCATGCTCAGCCCGCCAAAGTTGTGACTCGCCAGATCGGCAAATGCCTGGCGGACATCAATCACGCGAAACATCGCGCCAATCCCGGTGATATGGCTCGCCAGATAGGCATGCGGGAGGATGTTGCCGCAATCGTTGGTCGGATCAAGCAGCAGGTGCTGCCAATACTCGTCCTGCGTCTCTAGGACGACTCGCTCGATTTGATCGGCCTGGCTGTGCAAAAACGTACATAGCTGTGACAGCGCTTCCGGCGTTTCATAGATGAACTCATTGACGACGAGATCATGAGGCGAAAAGTTGTCTTCCGGATTCAGCCGTTTAAAGCCGAAGGCGAGATAGCCCTCGACTTTGCCATCGTGCTTGTAAGCCACAATCACCTGGTCCTGATCGGCAAACATCAGCCTCGCTTCCAGCTCCGTCTTGACGATCATTCCGTGCGTCCGTTCGACATACCTGTGATAGCAGTCCAGCACCAGCTCCCGGTCGCTCTCGGTCACCTCGACGATCTGCTTTTTCGAGCCGCCGTTCGGAAAACTGGACGGATGCAGCCGGTATTGGTCCACCATCGTACCGATGCCAAAGCCCATCTTGCGGTAAAAGTCGACGCGAAACGGATACAGCAGTGCTATGCTCGTTTTCTGCTCGCGAAAGGATCGCATAAAATACGTCAGCAAATCGCGGCCAACTTTTTCTTTTTTATGCAACAGCCCCACTGCGACAAGCCCGATACCGCCGACGTTCAACAGCGTCCCGTGGACGTTCATCATGTAGTGGTGAAACTTCATGCTCCCCAGCAGTCGATTGTGCTCAAACAGGCCGTATATTTCCGTTGTCCCGTCCTGCTGTTGGGTAGCAATGAACCGCTCTTTCAGGCTGCCCCTTCCGTCCAGCAAAGCAAACCGGGTTCCGGGGAAGGCGTTGCGAAGCAAAGGAACGAGCTGGTCGTAATCGTTTACTGCCAATTGGCGAATTTCTCTCATCGAGGCACCTCCGGTTTTAGCGCAAATCCAGCGCGATCGTCTTTAAATCCGTCATCTCCAGAATGGCGTGTTTTCCACCGATTCTGCCGACACCGCTGCCTTTGCCCGCTACGCCGCCAAATGGCACATGTGCGCCGCCAGGGCTGCTGTCGTTGATGTTGACAATTCCCGCCTTGATCTTTTCTGCAAAATACATGCCTTGCTTCACATCGGCGGTAAACACGGAGGAAACGAGGCCCCACTTGTTCCGCGATGCCATCGCCAGTGCATCGTCGCGATGTGTAAAGGAGACAATCGGCGCGACCGGCCCAAACGTTTCTTCCTGGCTGTACAAGCACGCTTCCGTGACATCGACGATGACGGTCGGCTCAAAGAACAGCGCACTCGGCTGATTCGCTGCACGGGCTCCGCCGGTGAGAATGCTCGCGCCGTTTTGCACGCTGTCGCGGGCATGGAGATCGTTTTTCGCTGCGACCTGTTCATTATTGAGCGGCCCCATCGTCGTATTTTCGGCAAACGGATCGCCTAAAACGATTTCCTTCGCATGCTTGACCAGCCGCTCAGCCAAACCATCGCGAATATCGCGGTGAGCCAAAATCAACTCGGTAGAGCTGCAAACCTGTCCGGCATTGTAGAAGCAGTTAGCCGCTATCGCTTGTGCGGCATGGTCCAAATCGGCGTCGTCCAGCACGATCGTCGGTCCGTTGCCGCCCAACTCCAGCAGCAGCGGCTTGCCTGCACCGCGCGTGGCGATCTGTCTTCCTGTCGCCGTACTGCCGGTAAACGCGATTGCGTCCGTGCCCGGATTGGCGACTATCTCATCGCCGACGATCGCCCCGTGCCCGGTCACGCCGTTGACCACGCCGCCTGGTACGCCTGCTGCTTCCAGGCATTCCAGCAGCTTGACGGCGCACACAGAGGTAGACGGTGCCGGAACCCAGACCACTGCGTTCCCTGCGGCCAGCGCGTATGCCAGGTATTCGCCGGGCATCAAAACCGGAAAGTTCCACGGCGTAATGATCCCGTACACGCCTTTGGGCTGGCGAATGGTGAACACCTTCTTGTGCTTCTCTTCAACCGGGATAACGGACGTCTCCAGCCATTTGATTTGTTCCGCAGCCTCGCTAAAGGCCAAGACCGTTGCCTCGATTTCGCTCAACGCTTCCGCGTAGTAGGGCTTTCCCTGATCGCGGGTGACGACATGGGCCAAGTCCGCTTTGCGCGCTTCCAGCACATCCGCTATCGATCGCAGCAGGCGGGAACGGTCCCAGACAGACATCGCGGCGATTTGCTCTGCTCCCTGGCGGGCTGCCGCGATGGCAGCTCTCGCATCTGTACGCGATCCCTCCGCTACTTTGCCAATGACTTCGCCCGTCGCCGGATTGACAGCGTCGAAGTACCCGCCTTCTGCCGGTTCAACCCATTTGCCGCCCATATACATGCGCCATGTACTCATCGTGATTTCCCTCCACCATTTATCTAGTGCGTCAACTTCGCGGAAAAGCTACTTGCCGGGCTGATCGCCCAACTCCACCCGAACTGGCCGCCCTTCGTCAATCGATTGTTCTGCCGCCAGCAGTATGGTCAGCGCATCCAGCCCTTCCTGTCCGCCAGCATGCGGCATGGCATCACTCACGATGCACTTGATGAAGTGGTCCGCCTCGATCGGATATCCGCTATCCAGCGATAACTCAGGGCGATCGGCGTATGTATCGGTTGAAATGGCGAGCTGTTGTCCGGCCAGCTTCAGCTGGGCGCTGCCTTTGGTGCCGTTGATGTTGCACTCCATCTCGATCAGGTTTTTGTAGCCTTCCGGTTCGTTCCAGGTGACTTGGGCAACAGCAGTCGCTCCATTTTTCCACTTCAGGACATTCCAGTAGTAGTCAGCCACACCCAGACTGTCGTAGATTTCAAAATCACCGCGCGTGGCGTAAACCGTATCTACCTCACGCCCGAAAATCGAGAGCAGGAAGTCGATGTCGTGAACGCCCAAATACGCATTTACGCTGCACCGTCCATTGAGCCGGTGGGCTTCCGACTTTTTTGCCACCCGCTTTGTAAAGGCGTTGATCGGTTCGCCCAATACGCCGTTGCTAAATTGTTCCTGAATGTGCACATACGTCGGCATGTAGCGCAGTGTCATGCCGAGCATCAGCTTGACCCCTGCTTGCCGGGTCGCCTGAATGATCGCCAATGCATCTTCTCTCGTCGTGGCGATCGGCTTTTCCAGCAGGATGTGGACGCCCGCTGCTGCAGCCAGCTTGACCGGCTCAAGATGGGCGTTGTCAGGCGTAGCGATTACAACACCGTCAAGCGCACACGCCGCATGCATCGCCTGTTGACTTGTATATGCCTGTGGAATACCGTAAAGCGTTTTCATCTCGTCCAGGCGCGCTTGATTCGGATCACAGATCGCCGCTACCTCGCACAGCGGGTTGAGCTGAAACGCTTTGATATGCGTCTCGCCGATCAACCCTGCTCCAACAATGCCTATCTGCACTTTTTTCATTGACCAGCCACTCCTTTTTTGCAAGACCTGATTGTTCATCTGTCTCTTGATCACCTTTCCGTTTCGCGGTATAATCCAACTACACTTACCGAACGATCGGTTGGTTAGGACCGATTATAAAGCACGGTCTTTTTAATTGCAAGACAATTCGTTTTATTTTCACTTGCACCACTTTTCGCTATTTTCCCTCCCGCCCAATGATTTCCTTTTTACAGCCGAGGGGATATAATCGTGCTTAGTAAAGATCGCTGAACGGTAGCCACCACAATGCATGCGACTGAGAGAATATAGGAGGTACTATGTCATCTGCCCAAGAGATTAAAACGGTTGCACTCCGGTTGTTTACGCAAAACGGTTACGAAGGTACATCTCTATCTGAAATCGCCAATGGTGTCGGCATCACGAAATCTTCCATATACGCCCACTACAAAGGAAAAGAACATTTGTTTCTCGCAGTATTCGACGATGCCCTGTGGGATTACAATAACCACGTGGAGCAGATGACGAAAGAAATCAAGCATGACTCTGTAGAGCAGCAGTTGTACAAGATTCTCGCCGATATTTGCAGCTACTACCACAATAGCGAGGAAAAGGTCGTTTTTTTGAAACGAGCGATGCTGTTTCCGCCTGCCTTTTTGCAGGAGGAGTTGAGGGAAAAGTTCGCCACCTCTGAAAAGGCCCTGCTGCAAATGCTGTATTCCATCTTTGAAGAGGGGATTGAGGATGGGATTATTCGCGAAGAAAAAACGGCCAATTTGCTTGGTTCCTATCTCTGTGTGCTCGATGGCTTGTTTTCCCACATGGTGTATTACGGCATGGAAGGATTTGAGGAGAGATTGCAAAGTATTTGGAAAATTTTCTGGGGAGGGATTCAGGTGGTGTAATATTCAGCGCTCCCTGGCGACCATCCCGATGATTCTTACCAGCTAGTGCATTTTTTTAAAATTCGAAACGTTGATTGTTTTTTTCGAACGATATGATACATTGGTTCTTATTACCATCTTTATAGAAGGAGATCAGTAAATGAACCAACGATCAAAAATTATGGCAAGTGGAGTCATAGCAGTAGCCTTACTACTTGTTCCTGTGCTGGTCGCGGCACGATCAACTGATCAGACGAGCAGCGACCGTATTTCCTTGCGTTCCTCGTCTTTTGCTAAAAAGCTACCTGCTTTGCGTACAAACTCAGATTCAACTCTATACATTATCACCTGTGATGGCCCCATAGAGGAAGCATGGAAAAGTGAATTAGAAGAGGCCGGAGTCGAGTTAGGCGCTTATTTGCCGGATTTCTCATTTGTTTCAAAAATCACTGACAAAGCCCTCGTAAAAAAAATCAAACGCCTGCCGTTCGTTTCCAATGTAAAAATCTTTGATCCAGCTTATAAGCTGGCACCAGAGCTGGAAAAGGAACTAAAAAAAGGAGAAGAATGTAAAGTTGTCGTACGTGCTTTTGACCATGAAAAAAATTTGAGCGGCCTCGTAAAGCGGCTGGTTAAGAATCGCGAGACAGATTCTGAAAACCGGGAAGGGGTATCAACGCTCACCGTTGATGAGGACTTGCTGACAACCTTAGCGACCTCTGATGATGTTGTCTGGATAGAACCGTATCCGGAAATAACCGTTTTCAATGACCGCGCGCGTGAAATCGTTCATTCGGATGTTCTGCAGCGGACGGGCTTTACCGGAAAGGGACAAATTGTCGGGGTGACAGATACCGGTTTAGATACAGGTGACATCCATAACCTCCACCCTGATTTGGCTGGACAAGTCCTACAGATCATTCCTTCCGATTTCAGACCCAATCCCAGCGATACAAGTGACAGGAACGGACACGGGACACATGTTGCCGCCACCGTTCTCGGTACAGGTAAAGCATCGAATGGAAAGCTTGCCGGAATGGCTCCCGACGCCAAACTCGTCTTTCATGCAGGTGGTATTAACGATAGCAGTGGACTTAGTTTTTTGAACAGTTACGATACATGGAGCGAAGCTTATCGTTATGGTGCCAAAATCAATTCTGTCTCATGGGGCTCAATGACCAATGCAACCTACAACTACCTGGCCTGGGAAGCAGATCGTTTCTTATGGGATCACAAAGATGCAATATTACTTGTTGCCGCAGGAAATAGTGGTTTTGAAGGATTGGGGACTGTCTCCAGCCCTGCCACTGCCAAAAATGTTGTGGCAGTTGGCGCAACAACAACGAATCGTTTTGAAGAACATTTTAAAGACAGTGTTGCCTCTTTTTCAGGTAAAGGTCCAACGCTTGACGGACGATTGAAACCCGATGTTGTAGCTCCGGGAGTCACAATATTGTCCGCCCGCTCCTCTTTGGCCAAGGATGATATTTTTTCCCCTCCGTTCGAAAACAGTAAATACGGGTATTTGAGTGGAACATCGATGGCCACTCCTGTAGTAGCAGGAGGAGTAGCCCAAATCCGCCAGTTTCTTAATGAAAATGGTTATTCTAATCCGAGTGGTGCCTTGATGAAAGCAATGTTAGTAACTGGTACAGACCAGGTCACTTATAAAGCTTGGCATAGGCCAAACGATTTGTTTGAAACATATGTACAGGGTTACGGACAAGTAAATCTACAAAAAGCCATTCGGACGGATTTTATTGACGAGACAAAGGGATTACAGACAGGTGATTCGGTTTCCTACCACTTAACCGTAACAGAGACGGACAAACCGGTAATTGTGACTCTAGCTTGGACTGACTATCCATCCGAACCGCTAGCTTTCAAAAATTTGGTAAACGACCTTGATTTGTCAATTACTTCTCCCACTGGGGAGAAATTCTACGGCAATTACGGAAACAACATGGAAAACCGATTCAATAACGAGGCCGACCATAAAAACAATGTAGAGCAGATTTTTATTCCCAACGCGGAAAAAGGTACCTACACTGTTACAGTTAAAGCCTATAACATTCCCCAAGGTCCACAGCCTTATGCCATCGCGACAAATCAAACACTCCGCTTGGAAGGAGAACAGCCCGATAAAATAGTAAAACTAACCGCTAACCAGAAGAAAGTCGAGATTCAAGAAAATGAAGATATACAATTGTCCCTTACCGCAACGCAACAAAACGGGAAAAAGGTGGACGTGACAAACAAAGCCACATGGAAATCCTTAAAAGCTAGTGTCGTTAGTGTGGAAAAAGGAAAAATATCGGCCAAGATGAAAGGCCAAACGTCAGTTCAGGCAACATATGGAGGTAAATCTATAAAAATTCAGGTTATCGTAAAATAAATGTTCACTGTTGGACTACAGCACAAAGGGGCTGTCTCAAAAGTCATTTTTCGACCTAGAGACGCCCCTTTTGCATATCAAAACCCTTGATAAATCAACGTTTCTGATTATTGAATGGTAGTGGATTTGCCTTTTGGACAGCCATTTTGCGTTTGTTCGTTTTAACGCTCCCGATTCGTCATCTGCTGCCAGACCGAGCCGCTGGCCGCTTCGCCCCGTTCGATCCGTTCAATCGCCATTTTGATCTGCATGCTGACTTCAAATTCCGGGTCGTCCTCTGCCTCTTTCAGACCGGCCAGCGCCGTCTCATCGCCAACTTCATACAGAAAACGGGCGGCCCGCCAGCGGACCAGCTTGTTGCGGTCCTTTAGGGCGTTGAGCATCGGGCCGATTGCCTGCGGATCGCCGATGTCGGACAAGGTATCCCCGGCAGTTCGGCGCACAGGGACTGACTCGTCCTGCAGTGCCTGGTACAAGTACGGCAGCACGATCTCTCCGCCGATAATGCCTAAATAGACAGTCGCCAGGCGGCGGATCGATGACTTTTCATCCGTGAGCGCTTTGACGACCAGCGGCAGCGTCTCCTCTGTCGGCTCCAGCTGCTCCAGTGCTGCGTACCGCTTGCGCCAGTCGGGATCGTCAAACATCTCTGCCGTTATCGTCACGGTCCGCGCTGGAGCCGGCGCTTGCTCGCCTACGTCTTGCAAAATTTCTTGCATCAAGGCTTCCAGACGCGCCTGATCATAGGCGGCATCAATTTCCTGGGCGACCTCTTCGCCAATCTCTTTCAGCTCGCCATAGCGTACGCCCTGTTCCACCCAACGCCGTTCCATGACGAGGTTCGGCGACGCGGCCCCGGCCTGCATCGCCGCCTTGGTGAAGCGCTCCGGCAGGGCAGCGCGGATTTGTTCCGTCTCCGTCGTTACCTTCACTTGCATCGGCAGAGTACGGAACATCTGGATGAACACCTTCGCTTCGCCGAATGCCGCTTCTGGCTGACTTGGCGCTTGGCCGCCATTCACTGCCTCGCCCGTCACCGCCCCGCCAAGAATCTCGCCCGCCTGAGCCAGAATCGTCTGCCAACTGGCTGTCGCCACCCGCTCAAGGGCGATGAAATCGGCGACGCGAAACACTTCCTTCACGCCCGGAATGGCCAGCAGCTTCTGGACGTACTCCGGAGCCTGGTCCTTGTTTTTCTGTGTATATTCTTCATGAACACCGCCGGGAAGCTTTTCATCCACGTTCAGCTTCATCGAATTCGGACTCGGTGTAGGTTCAATTGAGAGTAGTTTCATGTGTGGGCACTCCTTTCTGCTGCTTCGCAAATGGCGTTGCTCTCTTCTCATCATACCACTCTTGACCCCGGCGCAGACAAGGCGCGGATGTGCTTGGGGGATTATTGCAGAGCAGGGTATCCCTTCTTCAGACCCGATGAGCTTACCAAGTGAAAACCCATCGAGTAAAGATTGGTAGTCCTCGATGGGTTTTCGACAGGTAATTTAATAAAGCTAAAGGCGGCTTGTCCCTCATTCCAACAAGTTTTCATTTAACTCTCGCTTAACTGCATGAATCAGCTCGGATATTGGTCGTCCCGAGTACTCTTCTTGTAAAAAATACAGGTCGTCATGTTTTTTTCCATGTTCGATTGTTTCAGGGGAAATCTGTGAAACCAGTTCGCCTTTATTCGTAATCTTGATTTTCCCTTGTACTGCCCCTGCTACATTGTAATTGCCCTGTTTATTATTTTTTTTCAAGAAAACAAAATACTTATTCCCTTTTTTCATAGGAACTGAGCCTTCAATACCTTCTTCAATAATGCCGAGCTCCTGTTCCAGGTCGCTTCCAGGCTTTCCATCGGGAATATACTTGGCAGCTTCCCGTTCATCGTACTCCCCTCCCGTTTCCAGAACAGAAATTATATCGTCAACCTTTTTATCCCCTTTATATACTTCATTAAGCTTTAATTGTGAGATCGTATGCACACTTAGTATCTCATATTCAGGATAAGTTTCTTGTGAGACAACCTCCGCTTCCGCGATTAAATCTGCTTTTTCAACTAATCCTTTTACATCACTAAATGTTTCGGCAAATAGTGCCTCCCCTGAAACAATTCTATGACTTGTTTCGCTTGAAAAAGGAATATTTTTCCTCGATTCCGAGTAACTTGAATGATAAAAAGCTAGTCCCCCCAATAATACGAAACTCGTTGCAGTTAAAATTACGCTTTTACCTACTCTAACCCCATAATTTTCACTACCCCCTTTCAATACTTTTCCCTCGAAACATTGTAGCAATTTTTCCTAAGAACCATATCGCTCTATAACCGCATTTATTGCCTCTTCATCTGGAAATGCCATTCCATGTGTTACTCTATTTTTTCTTGAAAAAATTGGCTACGCCAAGCTTTTTGGCGTAAATACGCTAAAAATACAGCCCGCGAATCCTCGCCGCGACCTCCTCCAGATTATTCGCCACCTGCGGAATCCCGTAGCCGACAAACAGCGGAGAGGTGACGAATCGCGGTACCACTTTGACCATAATATTGCCGTGAATATGATAAAAAAACAGGTTGTAGCTGGCACAGCGCTGATTAAAATGATGGAGAATAAAGTGCGTCAGCACCTGAATGTAATCTGCCATCGCATTCAGGTAGGCAAAATCAGTCAGAATGACATTGAATTCAAAAAAGCCGATGCGCGGCATGGTTGAGATATTGCAAGTGACTCCGTGCTGGGCGGCGATGACGACACCTTCAAAATGATCCTCATTCGTATGCTCCAGGCAATCAAGCGTCTCCAGGCCGACGATCTGCATGTGCGGGTGCCGGATCGAGCCGCCGGAGTACGGTCCGTGGTTTTTGAAGAACATCACCGAGGTGAACGCTTTGCTCGCTTCCATCTCCAGCCACTTCTCCACCCCGAACGCCATCAAGGCGTGCAGGTGATCCCTGGAGTAGAGCGACAGCTCGGAATCGCATTCATCGGTTTCGATTAAGACAGTCTGAAACGCATCTTCCAGCACAGGAAACTTGTTTTTCAGCAAAATCATCGAACCGTGTTGATCGAGGATGCCTTCCAGACTGGAGCGGTCACAAAACGGGCAGGCAGTTGTCCGGTTGATGATGCTTTCGGGCTTTTGCTTGCCAATTGCCGATCGAAAATAGAGCTGGGACTGAGCCATGGTTTTCACCTACTGTTTATTGTAATTGTCCATATTTTAAAAATTAATCGCTCGATAAAATCGTTCTTATTGGGATTATACTAAATATTACACTTCACATTAGAACAAATTCACGTTATTGTTTCCATAGGGAATTTTTTAGTCGACCGGAATTTTTACAAATTTCAATCGACCACAGCTTAAAATTGACAACGAATGCAGCCTATGCAGAGAGAGCCGCCTGGACAATTGGACGGCGGATAGGAAAAAATGGAGGGTACATGATGAAAGTAGCAAAATTTGGCGGCACTTCTATGGCGAGTGCTGGACAGTTTCAAAAGGTTTACGAAATCATTCAAGCGGATCCGGAGCGCAAAATTATCGTCGTTTCTGCCCCGGGTAAACGATATAAGGAAGATACAAAAGTTACTGACCTGCTGATCGCTTTGGCGACGCAATACCTCGAGCATCGCGAAGCGGAAACCGAGCTGCAGCAGGTAGTCAACCGCTACCGGGAGATCGCCGATGAGCTGCAGCTGGACGGACTGATCATCGAGCGGATTACGGCAGATTTGCGTGACCTGTTGAAGCTGGATACTTCGAACCCGGATCGCTTCCTCGACGCGGTAAAAGCCGCCGGAGAAGATAACAGCGCCAAATTGTTCGCTGCCTTCCTGCAGAGCAAAGGCCTCGATGCCCACTATGTGAATCCGAAAGAAGCGGGACTGCTCGTGAGCGACGAACCCGGTAATGCACAAGTACTGCCCGAGTCGTACGAAAATCTGCACGCACTGCGCGAGCGCAAAGGGCTTATTGTGTTTCCCGGCTTTTTTGGATTCTCTCCGGACGGCGTGCTCGTCACCTTTTCACGCGGGGGCTCCGATATTACCGGCTCGATTCTGGCAGCTGCAGTCAAGGCTGAATTGTACGAAAATTTCACCGATGTCGATTCGGTCTACTCGGTCAACCCGAATCTGGTCAGCAATCCAAAAGAAATCAAAGAGATTACGTACCGCGAAATGCGCGAGCTGTCGTACGCCGGCTTCTCTGTCTTTCACGAGGATGCCCTCCTGCCTGCCTTTAGTGCCGGTATTCCTGTCTGTGTAAAAAATACCAACAATCCGGACGCCCCGGGTACGATGATCGTTTCCGAACGCCATTCCGCTGCCGAGACAGTCATCGGCATTGCCAGCGACGACGGGTTTTGCAGCATCTACATGAGCAAATATTTAATGAACCGGGAGATCGGATTTGGTCGCAAGGTATTCCAAATCCTGGAGGAAGAGGGCATCTCCTACGAACATACGCCATCTGGCATCGACAACATCTCTGTCATCATTCGCGACACGAATTTTGATGTAGAAAAAGAAAAACGCATTGAAGCGCGGATTAAAAACGAGTTGAAGGTTGACGACATCGCGATTGAACGCAATCTGGCACTGGTGATGATCGTCGGGGAAGGCATGCGCCGCTCGATCGGAGTATCGGCGCGGGCTACCGCTGCCTTGGCCAAGGCCAATGTCAACATCGAGATGATCAATCAAGGCTCCTCGGAAGTCAGCATGATGTTTGGCGTCAAGGCACACGATGCCGATTTCGCCGTTGTCTCCCTGTACAACGAATTTTTCGGCAATAAATAATGCGGATAGGCCAAATCGTGCCTGCGTGAACTCATCGCAGCAATGACAGAGTAAATAGATTCCCCGGCAAGCCGCCGATGTATCAGCATCTGCGGCTTTTTTCCGCGGTGGCTGTCCATACGTGGCACATGCGGACAAAACGCCGTTCCCTTCCTTCGCAGGCGCTCGTATATATGATAGAAGATTGTTGGAAGAGAGTCTGGGAGGAGATTGGATGTTTGCGACAAATTGGGTGCCGCTGCAAAAATCCCTGCGCAAGGTCGGCCCTGTGTGGCATGTATACCGTCGCAACGGTGAGCGCAAAGAGTTCGGCTATTTCAAGTATTCCACAGCGAAAAGCAGACGATTGGCCGGGCCAATGATCGCCAACGAGTACATCAGCTATCGCTTGGCCTCGATGTCAGGACTCGATGCAGCGGAATTCGAGTTTGCCAAAGTAGAAGGAATCGTCGGCGGGGTCTCTATCGTCAAACCGATCGGCAATCTCGCAAGTTGGAATCAACTGCGTCAGCGTAAAGGAATGCCGGTAACGCACTTCCTGAGTCGGCCGGAACAACTGCTGAACCTCTTTGTGTTCGACACGTGGATTTGCAACCTGGACCGACACGGCGGCAATCTGATTACCTACCCTGTCGGCCGATCCTATGATTTTTATTTGATCGATCACGGTCTGTCGCTACTGGGTGCGCTTTGCTGGCGAGGGGTTCATTGGCCGTCGCCTTACTGGAATCACGTGTCGAAGTACAATCGCCACTACGTAGCCGGTTTGATCTCCTCCATTCGCTCTGCTGAACAACTGGAGCCGTTTATTTATCGCATTCAACAAATTCCCGCCAGAAGTATCGAGCACATCATCAGCGAAGTTCCCTCCTGCTTTCTCAACCGCAAGCAAGCGGGAATCATCTATCAACTGCTCCTCTCGCGGCAGAAAGATCTCCCGTCGATTCTCGCCCTCTGGTTTCAGAAATACAAGAAAAGCACGTCGACCACGACAAGACATACGTGCGAAGAACACGTTGACGACTACTATTACTATTACTAAACGTTTGCTTGATCATTGGAACCGCTATCGAACCGCCTGTGCAAGCCTCAAAGCTGTTCATCCGAAAGACTCCCAGGGCTCTCCTGGTTGTTTTATCCTTTCAAAAAGTTACATTCGCTAAAGCCCTAGCTTCGTCATGACGCCCGCATTTTGACCGTTCATATTCAGTCCATACATGCTCGTCCAGTGGTGCGCACGCGGACCTGTCCGCTCGTATGGCTCGCTCGATCAGCAGTCAAAGCCAACCGTGCCCTGAAGCGATTGGCCATGACGCTACGCACTGCTTTTCTTCGGGCAGCACAATTGGCAAAAAGCCGATCACATATCGGCTTTTTGCCATTAAGGTGTATAGACTGCTTTTAAATGCTGAATATTCCACATGATGCGCTGCCCTTCACCAGTTACCAACTCTAGCAGGTTGTTTTCAATCTTCTGCAGCAATCCGATTTTATGGGGATTATCTCCAATGTCAAATACGACTATCCTCCCTTCAAGCTTCTTTAAATGCTCTTCAAAAGTGCGGGGCAAGACCATTTTCGCAGGATGAACCGGCAGGTGCTCATCCCCCAGCGTGTACGGCGTGCTGGTCCGATTATACGGCGTCAGCCATTTGAGATGGTGCAGGGCAATAAACATCGTCTTGTAGACAGGCGAATAAAAGACAAAGTAATTATTTAAAATACTCGTGACATACCCATGAATGGATTGGTTCCCCGAGACAAAAATCTCGGTAAAGAGACCTTTGGCATTGTTTAGTATATTGCGGAAAGAGATTTTGTCTGTTTGGCTATCAATCAGCATTTTATCGTTTGAAATTTCTTGAAATTGCGAATTTGTGCTAATCCTCATATTTTGCACTTGCATAAGAGGAATATAGCGGTAATGCTCGCCCGAATTGATGACGAGGATGTCCAGACCGTAGTCTACGAGCATTCCAAAGACTTTGATTTTTCCGGACAGCTCTATGGATACAAAGTTATTCAAGTATTGATCGAGCTGGTTCACACGCAACCTCCTTCTGCCGATACTCCCTGAATATCAGCACAACTTTATTACGCAAATGCGAGAGCACTTCCTCTTGCCCAAATAGGTGCATTGGAGGTCACGTCAGACGTCAGCCAATGCACCTACGTGTCTTCTTTAGACCCTTCTCGCTCTTTGCCGGGACACCACAGTCGTACTCTTTATTGGCCGAGATGAGCGTGTAACTTGGGAAGCACGCTGTCTATGGTCTTTCCTTACCGTGCTGGAGAAGATCGGGCGATTTCCCATTCGATTTTGGCGGGAGTTGGTCGGCATCCTTCTGCTGCGGTTCGACCGGTTGCCATATCTGCTTGCATATCTGTTGCCATATCTGCTCGCAGATCGTCTAACGTACCGGTTGGCATACCTCGTATACTGGCGGCTGCTTTTTTGCTGTGACTGTTGACTTTGGCTCTCGCCTTGCTGCTGAGAACCTTGATTTTGGCTGGAATTCTGGCCTTGCGTCTGATCCGACTCCTGCTGAGCTGCTTCTGCCTCTTTGTAGCTGAAATTGCGTACATGGAATCGGGAAATGTAATACACCTCTTTGTTGACGATCATGGTAATGTACTCATCTGTGCTGGCTGACACGACCCCTTCCAGAGCTTCCGGTCCGCCACGATTGATTTTGATCCAGCGATGCTGCAGACTCCTCAGCAGTTCACCCATGTTACTGCCAGTGATATACGCTGTGCCGCCTTTCATCTCTTCCTGGACAGAAGTATCTTCATTGATACTTTTGACATGGCTGGTTTGATAGTAGAGGACACCATCCTCTTTTGTATTTATGACGAAGTAATCCTCACCCACGCCGAGCAAGCGTCCGGTTCTCGATTCGGGACCGCCTCGATCGACCCGAACGAATTTGTTTTTCAAACCCTGGAGAATATCGGAGAGCGATTCGATTTCCTCGTAACTGCCGGACGTATCAGTTGACCGTTCCGCGGATCCGGAGATCTTGTTTGACTCCTCACAGACACTTTTGATGTGCTCGAGATTGTAATAGATAATGCCGTCTTTTTCTGTCTCCAGAACGAGAATGTTGTTGTTAACCGCGAGCACTTTTCCGTTGCGAGATTCCGGCCCGGCTTTGTACACTCGTATGACCTTCCCCACCATCGAACGTAAAAAACCCGTCTCCGCATTATTTCTCATCAGATATCCCCTCTCATTTGTCTGCAAGGTTTATTTGTTATGCATGTATATGTGCCGGGAAATGAGATGAGATAAGCATTTTCACTATTTCTTGAAAATTGGTCTCCTAACGATCAGCTAATGCCACTAGACTACCTCCTCTAGGAAAATCCGCTCTTGTTGATAGGTACATTCCGTAGAGTTTGCAAAATCCGGTGAATAGTATGTAAAAACCCTGGCGTTGCCAGTCCAGTTCATCCGAGAGGAGAGGGATGTCTTGAGCTTTTATCGCAAGATCGGCAAGTGGGCAAAATACTGCCACATGCGATCTGACCCTGTGTTATCGCCGACGCTGGCGGAAACAGAGCCATTGGATGAGCAATCGTTTTGGAATTTTCTGGATCGCTATAAGAAAGTCATACTGAAGCCGGTCAGCGGGGCACGCGGTGCGGGAATATTGGTTGTGACGAAAGTGGCAGATCATTGCTACGCAGTGAAAATACGCAAAAAACGTTACTGGATGAAATCGCGTAAACGCCTGTATTCCTTTATAAAGGCAATCGCAAAACGACGACCTTATCTCGTTCAGCGATTTGTTTATTTCGCGCGTCTGGATAATCGCCTGTTTGACCTGCGCATAATGGTTCAACGCGACAAGAATTTTGCCTGGACAGTGACAGGTAGATTAGCCAAGCTTGCCTATTACGGATACAGTGTGACCAATCCGGAGAAAAAAGTCCTGTCGGTAGCGTCTGTGCTAAACCGCTCTGCCGTCAACACATGTTCACCTGATGGCCTGATAGAGCAAATCGATTCTCTCGCCTTGCGGGCAGCCGATCGACTCGCAGAACCATATCCAAAGCTATCGATCATCGGCTTTGATATAGGCGTCGATGTCGAGGGGAAAATTTGGTTGATCGAGGCCAATTTTCTCCCCGCCATCTACTGGTTTAAACAACTGCCCGAGCAATCCGCCTATGCTGCTATCATCGCTCATAAAAAGCTGAGTTTCCCCCGCTCGCCTCAACAGAATCAGATTTCTCTTCCAAACGACGAGGAGTTTTATTTCTATCACTGATGGGTTGGTGGCCTGTGTTTGATCGAGAACCGGTTCACTCTGTCGGTGCCAAAAACTCTCGACTTATTGCCAGGGCCTCCTCCTCCGTGAAGAGCCACTCTTCGGAAATCGTTTTGTCATACGATTGCCCGCCCGGGTCCGCAGGTTGCACTCAGCGGTTTTTATTCCGCTTTCGCATCCATCCCGATTTTTCGCCCGGGATAATACATTTTCGCTTCATTGACCGGATTTACTTTTGCGGTAATTTCTGTTGCAGCGAGTTTATAGACGGCGACTTTTGCCCCGTGCGAAGAAACATACTTCAGAACATGCTGCTTGGACAGCGGCGAATCGTAGTAACCGGGGACGTACTTGTCCAGCAGCTGCTGCAAGGCTGCTGTCGCCTCCTCAATCTCCCCTACTCGCTCTACCTGTCCAAACACCATGACGCTCATATACGCAGTGTCGGTTTCTGCCGGAACCGGATGGGCGATCGTGCCGTACGCCTCACAGACGAGAAAACAGGCGCGTTGATTCGTCTGCATAATCGTCTCTTTGCGGCCCGCATCGGCACCGTGAAAGTAAATCGCATTGTCGTACCAGACAAAATTAAGCGGAACGACATAGGGCTGGTCCCCGTCCGCCAGTGCGAGCGAACCAATCTCTGCCTTTGCCAAAAAGTCGTTGATTTGCTGCTGATCGTCACATGTACGGGAGCTGTACCTGATCGTATTCATCCTTCCCACTCCTTCTCAATATGCTTGATGCATGTATACACAAGATTGTAGGAGATCGACTGACCTTTTCATATGGTCAGTTCCTTTTATTTTGATCAGGACAGAATCATCACGAAAATGGGTATCTGTCTAATGCACTCCTGACCATCCAGGCATAATGTATGGTATCTATGTATAGGAGGCCTGAGGTTGAAAAGGAAAAACGACTGTATTCCATACGATCAGCCAGTCTATCATTACCGGCCCGCAAGACAGGAGCTGCCGGGAGCGTCGCCATTTATCACCCATCTTCAGCAGCAAGTCGGAAAATCGATCACGGTCGTGACTTCATCGGATAAATTGCTTGGTACTCTCGCTGCTGTATATTCAGACCACATCGCCCTGAGAAGAGACTCAACGATTTACCATATCCCCCTTTTCAGCATCGTCTATTTTTATTGACTGCAAGCAGGCAAGCCGCGATCACGCGTTACTTTTTTTCAAGAGTAACGCGTTTTCTGCTGTTTTTTACTGAAACTTCTGCTCTCTTGTCAACGTCGAATGATGTAGAGAGGAGCGGAATTATGAGAGTAGAAAAACGTCGAATTGCCCTTGCTTTGTTGACAATCCTTGTCTGTAGCGGCTGTGCCGTCAATCAGGCGAGCGGCGGTGATCCCCAGGTGAGCACGGGTCAGATTCAAGCCCAGCAGCAGTTGGCCGATAAGGTGGACCAAGCGGCTGAATCGATGACCTCCTCGCCTGCACCAGACCCGTCACCCGCTGACCAGCCAGCCGATCCGCCGGAGGAAAAAGCGGAAAAACTCGTCCCGTACAAGGGGCCTGTTGAACACATCTTTTTTCACCCGTTGATCGCCTATCCGGAGCTCGCCTTCGACAACGATTCGATGTCAAAAGGCTATGACGACTGGTTTGTCACCGTCAAAGAATTTGATAAAATCATTCAGTCCCTGTATGCGAACAATTACATTCTCGTCGACATCCACTCGTTGATTGATGAGACGCAGCAGAACGGCAAAACTATCGTCACGCAAAAAGAACTGCTGCTGCCGGAGAACAAGAAACCGCTGGTGCTCTCGATCGACGACATGAATTACTACGACTACATGCTGCAAAACGGCAACGTCTACAAGCTTATCCTGGACGACCAGGGAAACATCGCTACCTATTCGCTCACACCCGCCGGCGAGAAGAACATAGCCTATGACAATGAAATCATTCCGATTCTTGACCAGTTCGTAAAGGAGCACAGCGATTTTTCGTTTCACGGCGCCAAAGGCGTCATTGCTTTGACCGGCTACCAGGGTGTGCTTGGCTATCGCACGAATCTGCTGGACTCGCCTACATACGCCACGGAGAAAGAAGAAGCGCTGAAAGTCATCAAACGCTTGAAAGAGACAGGCTGGACCTTCGCCTCCCACGGCTACGGTCACCTCGACGCCAACAAAGTAAGCTACGATCGATTGGCCAGTGACACGCAGCAGTGGAAAAAAGAAGTAGAATCCTTGACCGGCCCAGTCAATGTCTATATTTACCCATACGGCAGCCGCGTCGAGACGGATAGCAAAAAGTACCGTCTCCTCGTAGATTCCGGCTTTGACATCCTCTGCTCGGTCGGGCCTGCGCCCTATTTAAAAGTCAAGCCTGATGCACTCATGATGGACCGCCGCCATATCGACGGCATTTCGCTGAAGACGCAGGGAGAGCGGATGCTCGGACTGTTTAACGCCAGTGAAGTGATCGACTCCGTCAGACCCGTGGATCCCAAGCCGAATGTCGCTGCGGGCAAGCAACCGCCAGCAAAGAAAGCGAGTCCCTCAACTTCAGCCGTGAAAAAATAACCGGCCAGCCTTTTTTTGTGAACGGATGACTCGATGTGCCCAGGCATTCACGCGTATGCGGCTGTGAAATAGCTAGACAAGTGCAACGATAAAATAGTGTAAGGGTGAAATTCCGGATGAAAAAAGCTCTGCTAGTAATCTCAGCAACGATCGTGGTCTTAGGCGTCAGCGGTTGTCAAACGGCAGCTGTACAAGATTCGGATTCTGCAGGAAATAGCAGCAAAGAAGCGCCACAGTCGATCATCGAAACGAGCTCTCCAGCCGCAGGCACTGCCAATGCGGCAGATCAAGCGAAGAGTCCTTCACCAGCGGCAAGCAACAGCTCGGCAAGCTACCAAAAAATTTCCCGCTATCTGGAAGAAGAGTCCAAGAAAGCTTTTTCGCCTTACTACGAGCTGCTGGACTCTACCGTGTCAGATTATCAGGAAGCAACCGTTGACGGTAATGTAGAAGCCACATTCGGCTATACTTTGGTACACAAAAATTTTGACAAAGACCCCGATACCGTCGACTACATTCAAAAGGCCAAAGAAACAGGTGATCCGCATTACCAGCAACTGCACGATGAATATTTGGCACCAAAGGAAATGAGCTTTCACTTGAAAGCCGTGATCGATAAGACCGACTCGATCACGCTGTATTCAAATGCCAGCCCCAAAGGGGTTCAATGGGAGAAAGTAACCATGGCTGATTTTGTCTTGAAGAAATAAGGCACGCATGCCAAAAGAGCACCTTTCACGTTTGGTATTTCGGGAAAGCCATAAGCTCCCCATACCGGACAGGAAGGTGCTCTTCCCTTGTACACCACTGCGCCTGCACGGAAAAGCAAGTCCGCAGAATTCAATAAAATTAGTGAAATTTCTCTCAAAAGAACGCTGCGAAAGTGCCGTGAGTGCGTTAGACTATAAGGAAGAAACACCCACTCAAAAACAAACAGAGGTAGAGGGAGGGAACCGACATGAAAACTGCTGATTTGTCCGACAAGTATCTGCAAGATTTGCAAATTTGTGAATTATCGTTTCAATCTTATGGCAAGCGCCGTGCCTTCCACGGGCCCATTCATACGGTACGGGTATTGAATGACAACTCGCTTGTGCTGGAAGCATTGGAAACAATCCCGCCAGGCAGCGTGCTGGTTGTCGACGGCGGTGGCTCTCGCTACAGCGCACTCGTCGGCGATCGACTGGCCGGGATCGCGGCTGACCGCGGATTGGCAGGCGTCATCATCAATGGCTGCGTGCGCGACAGCCGCGAGCTCATAGACATCGACTGCGGGATATTCGCCCTCGGCACGATGCCGCGCAGGAGCGCCAAGAACGGCGAAGGCAGCCGAGATCAAGCGCTTGTTTTCGGGGGAGTCACGTGGACACCCGGCCATTACGTCTACGCAGACGAAGATGGCGTGGCCATCGCTGACCGGCCTTTGGAACTGTAACAGCTCTCCACACGATGTGAAAGCCCTCCCGGTACCAGTCGGGAGGGCTGTTTTTGCTATTCCACTGTGACGCTGATTGTTGCCGTTTTGCCTTTGTACTTCGCTTTGACTTTTGTCTTGCCCTTTGCCACTGCGGTGATTTTGCCATCCTTAACGGTAGCGATTTTACTGTCGCTCGTGGACCACGTTGCTTTGGAGGTGACATCTGTTCCGTCGTAGCTAAGAGTGATTTCTTCGCTCTTGCCTTTTTTCAGGGTAACTTTTTTCGTGCTTGGCTTCAGCTTGGCCTTGGTGCTCTTTTGAGCTTCTTTGCTGCCTGCCTGTGCTGCTTGTGCGGACACACCTGTCTCAGCAGCCGAGGCGGTCGCTTGTCCACCAAGCGAGACTGGAGCCAGCGTAACGAGTAATGCGAGTGCGGAACCGATGAGAAGAGCTTTGCTTTTTTTCATGACAACCTCCATGGTAAGGTAGATTATTTTACCATTTATTGAGACGTAGGCCCGTTCACATTCGTTACAGCTTTTTCCTGTTTGCGCAAAATAAAAATGAAAAAAATCAGCAGATACATGACAGGCGGCGCGATGGACAGCCCATGCTTGCAAAGCCGGATGGACCGCACCGCTATTTTCGCCGCAAGTACCCGCATGTCTCGCTTCGACTGTGCACCGCCGCTTTATCGCGACGTTTGAACCAGACAATCAGGATTGGCTAGGAGAAGCGATTTCTCCGTAATAGCAGCAGATCGTCCGCAGTCCGGCATCAAAATTCTCCAAGTGAAAATGCTCGTTGGGCGCGTGGACGTTCTCACCCGGCAGACCGAAGCCCATCAGGACGACGGGAAGCTCCAGAATCCGGTCGAACGTCTCCACGACGGGAATCGAACCGCCGCCGCGAATATAGTACGGCGTGTCTCCGTAGGTGGATTCATAGGCGCGAGCGGCCGCCTGTATCGCCGGATGATCGATCTCGGCGACGTACGGTCTCGCTTTGTCGATCGGGGTGATCGAGATCGTTACGCCGGGCGGTGTATGCTTGTGCAGATGCTTCTCCACCAGCGAGAGAATCTCTTCAGGCTCCTGGTTGTTGACGAGGCGGCACGTAATTTTCGCATGCGCTTCTGCCGGGATGACCGTTTTCGTCCCTTCGCCCTGAAAGCCGCCCCACATCCCGTTAATATCGAGCGTCGGCCTGCTCCAGTTGCGCTCGCGCTGAGTGAAATCGCTTTCACCAAACAAGCAAGGTACCCCCAAAGCCTCTCGCAATGCTTCCTCATCGTACGGTACGCGGGCAAATTCCGCTTTCTCCGCGTCGCTGATCGGCCGGACAGCATCGTAAAAGCCCTCCACGGCGATTTTCCCGTCGTCTTCAAACAGCGAAGCGAGCAGACGGGCCATCGCGTGCAGCGGATTGTGGATCGTCCCGCCGTACATTCCCGAGTGCAGGTCGCTCCGCGGTCCGCGCATATCCACTTGCAAACCGCACAGCCCCTTCAAGCCATAGCAAATCGCCGGCTGCCCCGGGGCAAACAAGGACGTGTCCGAGACCAGCAGCAGATCGGCAGCCAGCAGCTCCTGATTGGCCTCGACAAACGGATCGATATTCGGACTGCCGATCTCCTCTTCCCCTTCGATGATCAGCTTGACATTTACCGGTAGCGCCCCCAGACAATGCATCAGGGCCTCGATGGCCTTGACGTGCATAAATACCTGTCCTTTATCGTCGACAGCACCACGGGCATAGATTTTGTTCTCTCTGATCTGCGGTTCGAACGGCGGTGTTTCCCACAGGTTGAGCGGGTCGACAGGCTGCACGTCATAATGGCCGTAAATCAGCATGGTCGGCTTCCCCGGCGCGCCCAGCCATTCGGCGTAAACGACAGGATGGCCGCCTGTCGGCATAATCGCTACATTGTTCATTCCCACCGTCTTCAGTTGGTTGGCCAGCCACTCCGCAGCCTTGACCATGTCCTGCTTGTGTTCGGAGAGCGAGCTCACACTCGGTATCGTCAAGAAATCGCTCAGTTCTTGCAAGTGGCGCTCCCGGTTGTCGGCAAAATAGCGATGAAGCTGTTCGGATATGGACATCTTTTCATGCTCCTTCCTGTTTTTACTATTCAAATTCATCATACTATATCTGACACTTCGGTCCAACAACGGTCCGCCGGGGAATTTTCTCTCGGACGGGAGGCAGGGGCTGCTCTGTCGGGAAGTCGCCCCCTCCATACGGGAAAAATACACCTCCCGGCCCATCGATAAAAAATCCCTGATTTCGCACTTGTCCAAGCAAAAAGTGGTATAATACTGGCAAAGCGACTAACAGATTGGAAGGAAGGACATTATGCATCCACTAGCTAAGCAGTTAAATGAAACCCTCCAGCGTGAAAATCCCCATGTACTCGACATGCTTTCGAAGCTGGGAAGAGAAATTTACTTCCCTAAAGTCGGCATCTTGAGCCAAGGCGCCGAAGCGAAAGCAAAAGCGAAAAAGTTCAATGCCACCATCGGGATTGCCCTGGAAAACAACGAACCGATGCACTTGAAAGTCATTCAGGATACACTCTCGGCTTACGATCCGAAAGACATTTACGAATACGCTCCGCCTGCCGGAAAACCGGAGCTGCGAGCAGCCTGGCGGAAAAAAATGCTGGAAGAAAACCCGTCGCTGGAAGGCAAAAAATACGGCAACCCAATCGCCACCAACGCGCTTACACACGGCTTGAGCATTGTGGCTGACCTGTTTGCAGATGTCGGCGACAGCGTGATTTTCCCGGATAAAAACTGGGAAAACTACGAGCTGACCTTCAGCATTCGCCGTGGTGCAGAAATTGTCAACTTCCCGCTGTACAACGATAAAGGCACGTTTAACGCTGACGGCCTGCGCGACTCGCTGCTCAGCCAGAAAGACAAAGGCAAAGCAATCGTCGTCCTGAACTTCCCGAACAATCCGACCGGCTATACGCCGAACGCTGAAGAAGGCAGAGAAATCGTGCAAGCGATCAAAGATGCGGCGGACGCTGGCATCAACGTCGTCGCCGTCACTGACGATGCGTACTTCAGCCTGTTCTTCGAGGACAGCCTGCACGAATCGCTGTTTGGCTCCCTGTGCGGCTTGCACCCGCGCGTGCTGCCGGTTAAAGTCGACGGCGCGACGAAAGAAGAATACATCTGGGGCTTCCGCGTCGGCTTTGTCACCTATGGCGGAGAAAGCGATGCCCTGCTGGCAGCGCTTGAACAAAAAACGATGGGAATTATCCGCGCGACGATTTCCAGCGGACCGCACCCATCGCAAACGTTTGTGCTGCATGCGCTCAACGCTCCGGAGTTCCACGCGCAGAAAACAGAGAAATTCAACATCATGAAAGGCCGGGCGAACCGCGTCAAGCAGTTGCTCGACAGCGGCAAGTACGACGATGCCTGGGACTACTACCCGTTCAACTCCGGCTACTTCATGTGCCTGAAGCTGAAAACCGTCGATGCCGAGACGCTGCGCTTGCACTTGCTCGATGAATACGGCGTAGGGACGATCGCACTGGGTGAGACTGACCTGCGGGTGGCGTTCTCTTGCATCGAGGAAGAGGATATCGAGGAGCTGTACGAACTGATCTATCGCGGTGTGAAAGACGTGGAAAATGTAGCGGTAAAAAGCTGATAAATACGAACGAATAAAAGAAGGGCCCAGAGCAGGCCCTTCTTTCGTGCAAATCGTCAGTTTTCCACAACAGAATCATTTCGTTCTTCACTGCTGCTTGGTGAGACACCCATCTCCGCTTGCAGCGCAGAGCGGATCTCTTCCAGCTTGTCCTTGGGAAAGAACGAATACGAGCTTCGCGAGCTCCAGTATGCTCCGTTTTCCAACGATCGGATATCTGCCGAGCTCACGCCTTTGAATTTGACAGCCAGCCCTTCGATTTGATTCACAGACAAATCGGTGCGGATGTGCTCGCTTCCGATCTCGATCACTTTAAACAGCTTGGTTATCCCTTCCAGGCCGGTCATTTTATCGATGAGTGACTTGATGACTTCCTGCTGCCGCTCATTGCGTTCGTAATCGCTTGAGAAGTATTTCGTTCCGCGGTTGTCATGGCGGTGGCGAACAAAACCCAATGCCTGCTCTCCGTTTAACACTTGAACGCCCGGATCCAGCTTGATGTGGGTTCCGTCTGTTGGATCGTCGTAGACAAGCTTCCGATCTACCGTGACCTCTACCCCGCCCAATTCATCGATAATTGTCATGAAGCCGCTAAAATCCAATTTGACATAATGCTGGATCGGGATGCCAAACACCTGCTCCAGCGTCTTTTTGGTCAACGATATCCCATTCTCCGTCACCGGCTCACCGGCTCGCTCAGCCTGCCGCCTTTCAGCTTCACCGTATGCGTAGACGGCATTTATTTTGTGGTAATCCTTGTACCCCGGGATTTTTACCCGCGTATCGCGAGGGATGGAAAGCAATGTCACCTTCTTCGTCTTCGGATTGATGATCGATAGCATCATCACATCCGTATTCATCGGCCCCCCCTCTTCCCGCCAGTCCAATCCCAGGATGAGTACAGCGAAAGGCTGCTCTGAATCGTTAGTCGTATCTTTATCCGGCGGCTTGGTCGGAATGGTCGTCAGTTTTTCGTCATCATTCGTGGATATCAGCTCAATGGCATGGTGTATTTTCCAATACGCCGCACCGGTACAAGCGACGATGGCAACCAACGCGAACAGTGAAAGCACGGTAAGGTATGTACGAATTTTCCCTTTTTTCTTCTGCACCTTTGGCTGCAGTACACGTCGTTCCTGATCGCGGCTCTTTGTGTCCGGCATCGCTCTTCGCCTCCTTTCACAACGTAAGCATGGCTCAGTTTTTCGCGAAAATTGTCGATCATCATTGTAACATAAAGCGACGGGATAAAGGGAAAATATTGCAAATTATTTTCATATACCTAATATTTTTTCCCTCACCAATAGATGTTGATACAATGAAAATTTTCGTTTGTGCTCTAGCGGAGATGGCCGTTTCTCCTCTATGATGAAGCTAACAGAAACGCCACGACATCCTGGTGTGAAATGATTCTATCTGGAAATGAGGCGAGCGATTGATGGATCTGAAATCAGCTTTCACTGAGGAAGAGCAAGCGTACTTGCTGCGGACGCGAAAGTCAGATGAGCTGTATCAGGCTGCACGACAGGTGATGCCTGGCGGAGATACGCGCCGACTGTTTTTTATCATCCGTATCCGTTGACGATGAGCCACGGGTCGGGGCCCGAACTGCATGACGCCGACGGGAATACGTATCTGGATTTTCTAAACAATTACACCTCGACCATTCACGGGCATGCTCATCCGCGGATCGTCCAGAGCGCACTGCAAGCGTTGCACGCGGGAACTGCCAATGCCAGTATCGCAGAGGAGCAAATCGCGCTTGCCCGGATGCTGATTAACCGGATACCCGGCAAAAATGTAACCAGAAGGCGGCCGACAAGGGAATCGTCGGCCGCCTTATTCGTGGAACGAAAACGATAGCTCCATTTTGCACACGCAAACAAAAGCTTTCCGCAATACCAATGCTCTCCGCTTCCGGCGAAGAAAGAGCCGGTTGTACGGATCTCGTCAATAGTAACCGCGGCCTTCGCCTTTGGTAAACGTGGCGATATACCAGTGGTTGCCAAAAGGATCTTCCACCCCGCCGCTGCGTTCGCCATAAGGCATGTCCGCCGGCTCGTACAGCGATTTTGCCCCGGCTTCCAACGCCCGCTTATAGCATGCGTCCGTATCTTCGACGAAAATGTGCAGCGTGTTGCAGCGCGGCGGAAAACTGTCTCTGCCATCGGATACTTCTACGATCGTTTCGCCAATGCGAATTTCCGAGTGGCTGACGGCCCCGCTCTGTTCATCCGTATGCCGATTCAATTCTTCCGCATGAAACACTTGTTGTAAAAACGCGATCATCCTGTTCGCGTCCTGCACCGTAAAATACGGTACGACATTCAGGTAACCGGCTGGTACGTGCTTATTGTTGCTCATTGCAAGTCACTCCCCTTTACGCAAATTTCCGTGATAGCCTGATTATCCTCGATAACGGCTGCGGCGTATTGTAATTTTTTGACCTTCTGCTCACAGTGAGACGTGATTGCGGTGTCTGCCCGGAATTGTGTCATATTGGCTTGGATTGATCCCGGAGAATGACTGGAAGTCTTTGATGAAATGCGCTTGATCGTAGTAGCCGCAGGCAAAAACGATGTCTTGCCAGATCACGTTCGCGCTTTTTCCCATCAGCTCCAGAGCTGTCTGAAAGCGATAGAGCCGGCTCAAGCGCTTTGGCGCCATGCCGATTTCATCCTTGAACAGTTCGTTGAAGCGCCTGTGGCTAAAGCCGACCCTGTCCATTATGTCTGCCACCTGAGCATGCTGCAGATGGCTCAGCGCATACTGGACGGCCTGATTCCGTGCAAATGGCTTGAAGGCGAGAGCGCGCAACGTCTTTTCCAGGACGTGAAACATCGCGTCCGGCCCTTCAGCTTCCTGCAGAGCTTCAACCAGCTCATCGGCTTTTGCTCCCCAAAGATCACATAAAGACACGTGCTGATTGAGAAACGGATGCAACGGCCCCTCTACAAACGGATGCAGTCCGCCCGGTTTGAAATGGATCCCGATCACATTCCCTTCGCCAGCCGTGTCAATGATAAAAAAATCGGTATGTGGCCCACAAAGAACGGAATGACCGAAAACCAGTGCGCGATTATGCCGATCGAACAGGCGAATGGGTCGGCCCGTCAGGTTGATGATCGCGTCTGCCGAGCCGTCCGGCAGCGTCAGTTCGCGGGAATGGGCAGGATTGTACCCTTCGAGATACCAAAAACAGTCCACAAATGGGGACAGCGGCAGAAGTGGTGTGTATGTACGGAGCAGCATAGCTTTCATACGCGACGGCCACATGCACAGAAGACTCGTTCTTACGTGAAGGTCGCGCATCTCCTTTCGTCTTCGTTAATGGTTGGCATTATTATACATGTATTTCTTGCGTTCGCACAGTCGCACGGCCCCGTGCGGTGTACACGGTAATTGTCTCTCCCATCACGTTAGAAAACTTGGCTACGCCAAGCCTTAGTTACACTTATGTCGATAAGAATTTTTATAAATTCTTATCGACCAAAAAAGCAGCCGCTGCTGGCTGCATTCAAACTCGAAAAACAAATCAGCTGCCGGACTGGCTCTCCGTGTCATTCACCTGTTGGGCGTCCGTGTTTACAATCCCGTTATGCTGAAGCAAATCAAATCGGTTGCCATACAGGTCAGCAAAAACAACCTCGATCCCCCACGGCATTTCTTTTGGCTCGCCAAAAAACGTGACTCCCTTCTCTTTCATGGCAGCGAAATCGCGGTAGCAATCATCTGTCTCCATGACGAGAAGGACGTGGTTGGCCACCTGAGTGCCTACCCGCTCCGCCTTTTCCCGCGTATCCGCCTTGACGAATACAATAGCGGAACCGTTTTGCCTGGAAGGGGCAACGCTTACCCATCTCATCCCATTGCCAAATGCATTGTCCGCCAACAACTCAAAACCCAGCTTTTGTGTGTAGAATTGGATTGCTTCATCGTAGTCGTTGACCAAAATGGTGATGTGGCCGATCTTTCGGTTCATGGCACGGTTCTCCTTTGTTTACTTATTTGTTTGTTTTGCCTTCGTACGCTTCCATCAGTTTGCCGACCTCAAGCTTCTTCAGCGTTGTCATTGAACCACAAAAACGGCGTAATTTTTTGTATCGCTTTTCGTCCTTTGCCCTGTTTCAATTTATCCATTTTTTCCCATTTGCAAACATTAAAAAGGAATCACATTCCGCACTCTCTCGTCCCGCAGCCAGATTCCTCCCCACATCAGCACTGCCAGATAGACAGGGAACAGGATATGGCTAAACAGGGGATCATCCATGCGAACATGTGTAGCAATCGCCCCGCCAAAATATCCGGTCAGTAGCACCGCACCCAAAACAGACGTGCGCGGGATGGCGTACAAAATGGTAGAAAGCAAGCCGAGCAGGCCTATTACGAGCAAATGATGTTCGGCATAGCCGAGCGATTTGGTGCCTTCTACAACTTCTGCCGGCTTGATAAATTTGGTAATGCTGTCAAAGAGCATAAAGAGTATAACGAGTCCGCTAAAAATACGCGCCGTCCACAGGCGGCCCTTGGAAATCGCGTTGACCATTGCTTTACCCACCTCTACTCATTTTGTTCATATTCTCTTTATTAGATGCTATGTGACAATTCGAATTCCCAGTTCCCTCCTTTTGCAATTTCCAGTCAAGAAAATAGTAGCATGCCCGAAGTTCCGGCATTTCTTCTCGATTGCGTTTTTAGAAAGTTGCTGTTCAAAGGTGAACATATGGCTAATCGTCTCGTCCGGCATGTACTTCAGGCAAACTCTCCGCAAGGCCGTTTCTTCCCTTTCAATTGGATGGCCTTCATACAGCATGAGGTTGTTGATTGGCTTGCGCGTCTGTTTTTATTCCCCTGAAACGGGTGTGCACAACCTTGGCTGCCGGCGATACAAATACGTCGGGCCATAAGAGATTTGAAAGCTCCCTTATGGCCCGACGCAGTTGGTCCTCTTGCAATTAACTGCCTTTACTGATGCTCCATGCATCAAATGCGTGCCGGATCGCCCATCACGGTCTCTGCCTCCGCTTCCCGCTCCGCACTGTGATACAGCCCGTAATAAAACCCTCTCTCCGCCAACAGCGACTGATGATTCCCCCGCTCGATTATTCGCCCGTCTTCGATTACGAGAATCTGGTCAGCCCGGCGAATCGTGTTCAGCCTGTGGGCGATTACGATACTCGTCCTGCCTTCCATCAGGCGATACAGCGCCTCCTGTATTTTCAGTTCCGTAATCGTATCGATGCTGCTCGTCGCTTCATCCAAAACAAGCAGCGACGGTGAAGCCAGAAAAGCCCGGGCGATGGCGATCAACTGCTTTTGTCCCTGGCTGATCCCGCCACCGTCATGCTGCAGTACGGTATCGTATCCGTCAGGCAGCTTGACGATGAACGAATGGGCATTGGCGAGCTGTGCCGCCTGCTCGACTTCCTCATCGCTCGCCGTCAGCTTACCGTAGCGAATGTTCTCGCGAATCGTGTCCTGAAAGAGAAACGACTCCTGCAGGACGAAGCCCATGTGCTGCCGCAGGCTGTTGCGCTTGATTCCTGTGAGATCGTGCCCGTCCATGAAGATGTGCCCCTCTTTCGGATCGTAAAAACGCGAAAGCAGCTGCACAATCGTCGTTTTGCCCGCACCCGTTGGTCCGACGAGCGCAACCGTCTGGCCCGGCTTGACGTGAAAGTCGATGCCGTGCAAAGTCGGCTCCTCGCCACCATAGGCAAATGAAACGTTGACAAAGTGAATCTCTCCTTGCAGCGTTTGCAAAGAGACAGCATCCTGCTCGTCAATTTCCTCCGGCTCCGCCTCCAGCACCTGAAAGACCCGCTCCGCTCCGGCGATCGCGGAAAGAAACGTATTGAACTGGTTGGCCAGGTCGTTCAGGGGTCGGATAAACTGTCTTGCGTACTCCGTAAACGTCACGATTACGCCGATGGAGGTCATCCCGTTGATCACCATGATCCCGCCCGCTCCGGCAATCAGCGAAAAGCTCATGTTATTGAGCACGTTCATCAGCTTGGGAATAAAACCGGAGTACGCTTGTGACCAGTAGCCGGACGCCTTCAGCTTTTTGCTTTTGGCGATGAACTCAGCCGTCACCCGACTCTCCTGGGAAAAGGCCTTGACGATTTTCTGGCCGGAAAACGTCTCCTCAATAAACCCGTTGAGCTCTCCCAGATTGCGCTGCTGCTCCTTGAAATAGCCTCCCGTCCGGCTCGTAATCCACTTCATCCCCACGTACATGAACGGTACGACCGAGAGCGTGACCAGCGTCAGTAGCGGACTTAGCCACAGCATCAGCGTGAGCATCCCGACGAAGGTAAGCAGACTGGAAAACAACTGAATAAAGGAACTGTTCAGTGTCTGGCTGACGTTTTCGATGTCGTTGGTCAACCGGCTCATGATTTCGCCGTTTTGCCTGGAAATATAGTAAGCGACCGGCAGCTTGTGCAGGTGAACAAACAGCTCATTGCGCATCCGGTACACCGTCTTTTGCGCGACGCCGATCATCCAGTAGTTTTGCAGCATGACGGAAACGGAATAGAGCACATACACCGCAGCCAGCAGCAACAGCAGCTTGACCAGTCCGATACTGTCCGCTGACAGGAGAAAATGGTCAATCGCCACGCCGACCAAATACGGTCCGAGCAGCCCCAAAACCGAGCTTGCGATGACCATGAACAGAATCAGCGCCAGCCAGCCGCGAAACGCCTGGAGATAGGCCCAGATTTTACGCAGGGTCGCCATGGCATTTTCCGCCCGCGGGCCTTTTTTCCCCGGTTGCCTTCCGCTCCAACGCACGACCGGATCTCTCGCCCCGGTTCGTCCCAGATTACTCGACAGCCTTGCCATCTGCTATGCTCTCCTCTTCGCTTTGGGATTGAACGATTTGTCTGTACAGCGCTGATTGTCTGAGCAACGTGGCGTGATCGCCTTCTGCCAGCACCCGGCCGTCCTCCAGCAGAATAATTTTGTCAGCCTGCATCGCCGTGCTGATTTTCTGCGTGATCATCACGATTGTGCAGGAGTACGTTTTGATCGCGGCAAGCAGCCTCGCCTCGGTGCGCAGATCGAGCGCACTCGTGCTGTCGTCGAGCAAGAGCAGCTTCGGTTTGCGGATGAGCGCCCGGGCGATCGTCAGACGCTGCCGCTGCCCGCCGGACAAGTTGATGCCTTTTGCCCCGATCATCGTCTCGTACTGCTGCGGCAGCTTCATGATCGTATCGTGGATCTGCGCGTCCCGGGCGGCCTGAAGCAGTTCCTCCTGTGTCGCATCGGGCTTGCCCCACATGATGTTCTCCCGGACGGTCCCCGTGAACAGCAGCGGTTCCTGATGGACATAGCCGATCTGATTGCGCAAATCATCCTGCCTTAGCATGCGCACGTCACGATTGTCAAACAGCACCCGGCCTTCATCGACGTCGTAAAAGCGCGGGATCAATTGAAACAGCGTCGACTTTCCCGAACCCGTCGCACCCAGAATAGCCAGCGTGCTGCCCGCTTCCGCAGTAAACGAAACCGACTGAAGGACAGGGGCAGCCGTACCCGGATAGCGGAACGATACCTGGTCAAAGACGAGCTTGCCCGCACCGGCATCGCCGGTTGGCATCGTTTCTTCGCCGTCGATCATGTCAATGGTCGCGTCGAGCACCTCCGTGATTCGCCGGGCGGAGGCTTTCGAGCGGGAAAGCACGGTGACGATCATCGAGATCGCGGAAAACGCCGCCGTCATCCGCGTGGCGTAATTGACGATCGCGACGACCTCGCCGACGTTGATGCTGCCCGCGTTTACCTGCAGGCTGCCGAACCAGAGTATCGCCAGCACGCCCAGGTTCATCAGCAAGAGCAACAGCGGGATGACGATCTCCATCAGCCGCAGCGCTGCCATCGTTCTGTCCATCAAGTCTTCGTTCGCTTTGGTAAACCGCCTGATTTCGTGGGCAAAGCGGACAAACACCCTGATCAGGCGCATGCCGATCAGGTTTTCCCGCAGAATGCCATTCGTCTTGTCCAGACGATCGCGGACTGTGCGAAACAGGATGAAGCTTTTGTTCATCGACCAGACCAGACAGATGATCAGCAGCGGCATCAGGACGGCTAATATCAGCGCCAGCTTGGCATTGACCGTAAAGGCCATGACGATGCCGCCGACAGTGAGAAGGGGCGCCCGCATCATGATCCGCAAGCCCATAAAGACGTTGTTTTGCAACTGCGTCACATCTCCCGTCACCCGTGAAATCAAGGTCGCCGTCGAGTACTGATGGAGATTGGACAACGAAAAGCGCTGAATTTTTTCAAACAACAGATTGCGCACGTCGAAGCCGAAATTTTGACTGACGTGTGCGGCAAAAAACGAATTCGCCACACCGGCGATGAAGCCAAGCACTGCAAGCACGACCATGAATCCGCCCCATTTGAGCACAAATGGCAGATCATTGTATGCGATGCCCTCGTTGATAATCTTGGCCATGAGCAGCGGATGCCACATTTCCACGAGCAGCTCGACAAGCATCAGTGATAATGCCAGACTGATTGGCTTCCAGTACGGTTTGAGAATAGAAAACAGATTGTGCATGCAAAGCCTCCAGGGCCGCTGGGTGAGCATCATGCGTCAGCCGCAGTGGTTCAGTTTAGCCCCGTTGATCGGGGAATGATTTGCAAAACACCGTTCAGATACATTGTACACAACTTTGTTGCAAATAGGCGTGTCAATTCTGACAAAAAGGCTGGTCCCAGGCTTTTCTTTTTCATTGAAATCGGGTTAAAAATTGGATAAAATTGAGAACGATAAAAACGGGAAAGGCGGGGGGAATATGACGATGGCTGATCAAAACGCTTATGGTGAACCGTTCGCGCATATTCCTTTTTTGCTGACATCCATGAAAGCGATGGTTGCTTACGATAAGCTGGCGAGCAGGTCTCGGCAGCCCTTTTTATGCGTTCGGCTATTGCTGTGTGACTGGGCAATCCGCCTGGTTTTTCTATCGGAAGGAGGATAGGGATGAGATATAGACGGGTTCTGATCAAGCTGAGCGGCGGTGCCGTTGCCGGCAGCCACGAGTTCGGTTTTGATCCGGAAAAACTGGAGCATATCGCAAACGAAATCATCAGTGTGGTCAGTATGGGTGTCCAGGTCTGCCTGGTCATCGGCGGCGGCAATATTTTTCGCGGCAACATGGGGGAAAACTGGGGCATAGAGCGGGCGGAAGCAGACAATATCGGCACGTTGGCCACTGTCATCAACAGCTTGATGCTGCGCGGCGTGTTAAAAGCGAAAACATCGACAGAGGTTCGCGTCATGACAGCCATTCCGGTCACCTCGGTGGCGGAGCCGTACATCCGGCTGAAGGCGATTCATCATCTGGAGAAAGGCTACATCGTCATTTTTGCCGGGGGCAACGGCCAGCCGTACGTCACGACGGATTATCCGTCTGTCCAGCGCGCCATCGAGGTGAACTGCGAAGCGATTCTCGTGGCCAAGCAAGGCGTAGACGGGGTCTACGAACAAGACCCGAAGCTGTATCACAACGCGCGGAAATACCGCTCGCTGCACTACAATGACGTCATCGCCCAGAATGTCAAAGTCATGGACCAATCCGCCTTTATCCTGGCTCGCGAATACCGCATCCCGATTCACGTCTTCAACTTCGACAAGCCCGGCTCGATGCGGGACATTCTCGCGGGCAAGGACATCGGAACGGTGATCAGCGAGCACTCGAAGCTGGTCTTCGCTTAAAAAAAAGGCCACATCCCAGAGCGGATCATCGCGTTCTTCGCCTCCGTGTCAGGGGGTCCATGTCGTCTACCCGTGACCGGTCGGCAAAAAAACGATGGGGATGAAGCCTTTTATCTAACGAACGGTGCGATTGCACCTGTTAACCGTTGCTGCCGGCAAACCTCGAAACACCAGATCAAACATCCGCTACAGATTGCATTGCGAGCAGCTTCTGCTCGTAGCGGGCGGACTGCTTGTGCGGCTCTTTAACGTAGATGTTGACGTTGCGCAGGTCGACATATACCGTCTCCCCGATCGCCGCTCCCAGCTCCCGGTACCGCTCGATGCTGAGCTCTGCCTCGAACCCCTCGCCTGTCTCCAGTCGCTTCAAGGCCAGCCGGATGGTCGGCCCTACAGCAGAAATTTGCTGGACGACAGCGGCATGCGGCGTTCGCTGGCTCTGTCTGCGCGACAGCTCGATCTCGTGCGGGCGGATGAAGCCGACTGCTTCCACGCTGTGCACATCGGTACCCGGTGACAGCTCCACTTCGGTATCGCCGACGATCAACCTGCCGTTGGCGACACGGCCCGGAAAGCTGTTGACCCTGCCGAGAAAGCTGTAGACAAACGGATTGAGCGGCGAATGGTACACCTCAGCCGGCGTTCCGATCTGCTCCACCTTGCCCTGGTTCATCACGACGACGCGGTCAGCCATTTCCAGTGCCTCCTCCTGGTCATGGGTGACAAACACCGTCGTGATGTGCAGCTTGTCATGCAGCTCCCTCAACCAGCGGCGCAGCTCCTGGCGCACCTTGGCGTCCAGCGCGCCAAACGGTTCATCCAGCAGCAGCACCTCAGGCTCGATAGCCAGCGCGCGGGCCAACGCTACGCGCTGCCGCTGACCGCCGGAGAGCTGCGAAGGGTAGCGGTCAGCCAACCCTTCCAGCTGCACGAGCGAGAGCAGTTCGTGCACGCGCTCGCGGATTTCCGCTTTCGACGGACGTCGCTTGCGCGTGCGAACCTGCAGGCCAAAGGCGATATTGTCAAAGATCGTCATGTGGCGAAACAGTGCATAGTGCTGAAAGACAAAGCCTACTTTGCGCTCGCCCAACGGCTTGCTCTGAAAATCTTCGCCTCTGATCAGCAGCTCCCCGCTGTCCACCCCTTCAAGTCCGGCGATCATCCGCAGCAGCGTCGTTTTGCCCGAACCCGATGGGCCAAGCAGCGCGACCAGCTCTCCAGTGGGAATGGTCACACTGACATCCTTCACAGCTTGAAAGGAACCGAACGACTTGGCGACATTGCGAATTTCAATACTCATACGTCTCCCCCGCTTCTTTTATTTCGTCTCATGTCGTGTCGTCTTCCATTCCACGACGCTTTTCAACACCAATGTGATCAAGGCCAGGATGGCCAACAGCGAGGCTACGGCAAACGCCGCCGTAAAATTGTACTCGTTGTACAAAATCTCTACGTGCAAGGGGATTGTGTTGGTCATCCCGCGGATATGCCCGGAGACGACCGAAACCGCGCCAAACTCGCCCATCGCCCGCGCATTACAGAGGATCACGCCGTAGAGCAGGCCCCATTTGACGTTGGGCAGGGTAATGCGGAAAAACGTCTGCCACCCGTTCGCCCCCAGTGTGCGGGCTGCTTCCTCCTCCTCCGTCCCCTGTGCCTGCATGATCGGAATCAGTTCGCGAGCGACAAACGGTGTAGTGATAAACACGGTCGCCAAAATAATTCCCGGGACGGCGAAGACGATTTTCATGTCGTACGCTTCAAGCAGCGGCCCGAAGACCCCTTGTGCCCCGAACAGCAGGACGAAGATCAACCCGGAAATGACCGGTGAAACGGAAAACGGCAAATCAATCAATGTAATCAACAAGTTTTTACCGCGAAACGAAAACTTTGTGATGGCCCAGGCAGCCGCCACGCCAAACACGAGGTTCAACGGCACCGCCACTGCCGCCGTAATCAGCGTCAGCTTGATCGCCGAAAGGGCATCTGTCTCCAGCAAGGAAGCGAAATACACATCGGCTCCCTTTTTCAAGGCTTCGCTGAACACGGCAAGCAAGGGGATGATCAAAAACAAACCGAGAAATCCGAGCGCAACTGCGATGAACAGCCAGCGGACCCAGCCAGCCCCAGCCTTGGATCTGGCCGGATTGTACAGCGCCGGTCCCGTACGCACTGCTTGCATGTCAGCCATAACGTAAACGTCCTCCTCCCTTGCCAGTCGTTAGTAGTATGGAATGCCAAACGCTCCGATGCCGCCTGCTCATTGTTGCTTGCTGACCCGCCACTGCAAATAATTGATCGAGAACAGCAGCAGGAAGGATGCGATCAGCACGACCGAGGCGATCGCAGTCGCACCGGCGTAGTCAAACTGCTCCAGCTTTGTAATGATCAGAAGCGGCGTGATCTCTGTCTTCATCGGCATGTTGCCGGCAATAAAGACAACAGACCCGTATTCACCAAGCGCCCGCGCAAATGCGAGGGCAAAACCGGTGAACAGGGCAGGCAAAAGGGGCGGGAAAATAACCCGCCAAAAAGTTTGCAAGTGATTGGCTCCCAAAGTGGCCGCCGCTTCTTCGTACTGTTTGTCAAGATCTTGCAGGACAGGCTGTACCGTGCGGACGACGAAGGGAAGTCCGATGAAGGTCAGCGCCGTCATGATCCCGAGCGGGGTAAACGCTACTTTGATCCCCAGCGGCTCGAGATATTGGCCGATCCAGCCTGTCGGTGCGTAAATCGTCGTCAGCGCGATGCCCGCGACCGCTGTCGGCAAGGCGAAGGGCAGATCTACCAGACCGTCGATGACCCGCTTCCCCCAGAAGTCGTAGCGGACGAGCACCCAGGCGATTAACGTCCCAAACACGGCATTGATTGCAGCAGCCCCGAGTGAAGCGAGAAACGTCACTTTATACGATGCCATCACCCGATCAGCCGTCACGATCTGCCACACCTGCTCCCAGCTGAGGGTCGCTGTTTTGACGAAAATGACGGAAAGCGGCAGTAACACGATCAGACTGAGGTACAGCAATGTGTAGCCCATCGACAAGCCAAACCCGGGTAGTATGCTGCGCTGTTTCGCTCGCTTCCCCATGTCTCTCTCTCCTTCTTTTGCTTATTGCGGTTTGTATATCTGATCAAAGCTGCCGCCGTCGGCAAAGTGCTCTTTTTGCGCCTTCGTCCAGCCGCCAAACACATCGTCGATCGTAAACAAATCGACCTTGCTGAAATGATCGGCGTATTTCGCAGCGATTTCTTTATTGCGTGGACGATAGAAGTTTTTCGCGGCGATTTCCTGTCCTTCATCTGAGTAGAGGTAGTTCAGGTACGCCTGAGCGACTTCGCGCGTTCCCCGCTTATCCACGACTTTGCCAACGACTGCGACCGGCGGTTCGGCAAGGATGCTGTACGGCGGGGCGACAATCTCAAATTTGTCTTTGCCCAGCTCATTTACAGCCAGGTACGCTTCATTTTCCCAGGCCAGCAGCACATCGCCGATGCCGCGTTCCACGAAGGTCGTCGTCGCACCGCGCGCACCCGAGTCGAGCACAGGTACATTTTTCAACAGCTTCGCGACGAATTCTTTTGCTTTCGCTTGGTCGCCGTTGTTTTCTTTTAAAGCGTAGCCCCAGGCCGCCAGGTAGTTCCACCGCGCGCCGCCGGAGGTTTTCGGATTTGGCGTAATCACCGATACGCCCGGTTTGATCAGGTCATCCCAGTTTCTGATGCCTTTCGGGTTGCCTTTGCGTACGAGAAAGACAATCGTCGACGTATACGGAGAGCTGTTGTCAGGCAGATTTTTTTGCCAATCCTTTGCGAGCAGGCCTTTTTCGGCGATTGCGTCGATGTCGTACGCCAAGGCCAGCGTGACAACATCCGCTTCCAGTCCGTCGATGACCGATCTCGATTGTTTGCCTGAGCCGCCGTGCGATTGCTTGATCGTCACTTTTTGGCCCGACTGTTTTTCCCAGTATGCGGCAAAGCCAGCGTTAATCTGCTGGTACAGCTCCCGCGTCGGGTCGTAGGATACATTCAACAGCTCGACCGGCGGTTTTTCTGCTTTGGTCGGCTCGCTTGCTGTCGGCTGGCTGCCTGCTGCCTGCGCCGTTGTCGCGGGTGCTTGCTGATTATTGGACGTTGACTGCGTGCCGCTAGTGCCGCAGCCCGCCAAACCGAGCAGCAGACCGCTGGCCAGGATGATGGCCGTTGCTTTGTTAAACATGATTCATCTCTCCCCCAAATATCTTGTCTGTTTGGAAACTACGGCTTCGTCAAGCATTTTGGCGTTGCTTGCCCAGCGCTGCTTTTGCCGTGCGGAAGTTTGATCGAATGAGCTATTGAACCAAAAAGGCTCCACGAATCCCGCCACCCATCACTGAGGGCAAGATTAGTGGAGCCTTCGGTCGTCCGATCGGCAGCATTCTATGCGGTTATTCATATCTGTTCTGTGTATACCTCCTGTTTATCGGCGAGCTTTTTTCGACAGGAAAGCGCTGCTTCTCCACCCGCTCAATCTGCGTAATCTGGGAGTCATGAACGACGATCTGCACCGATCCGTATTCCAGGCCCTCCAACGAGCGGAGAATTCGTTCGATCCACTGTTCCTCTAGTTTACCTTTTGGCAAGAATATTCCCTCCATCCCATTTTTGAACTCTCCCTTGCAGCAAATCCTCCAACGTCGTCTGCTCCAGCACTTGTGCAATCGTGTCGCGAACCAGCACCCAGAGCGGCTTCAGCAGACAGCCTGCTTCCAGCGAACACGCTTCATACGCTGTGACACTGGCGCACCCCATCGGCGACAACGGCCCTTCCAGCCGGCGAATGACCTCCCCGATGTTTATTTGATCCGGAGGAATTCTCAGCAGGTAGCCGCCATTTGTCCCTCTTCTGCTCTCCACATAGCCGAGGCGCTTTAAGTGGTACATGATTTGTTCCAAATATTTGATCGTAACCAGCGTTTTTTCCGAGATTTCACTCACTGAAAGCACATGACCGTGTTTGTGCTGACCTAAAACCAGTAGGGCCCGTAAAGCATACTCGCCTTTGCTCGATACCTTCAGTGGAATCCCTCCCATTCGCCTCGAATCTTGAGTGATTAAGTAGAGATTCGGGCAAGCCCGCGAATCTCATCTTCCATGCACGCTTCCGCCCGCCTATAGGCACATGATAAGGATATGAATCTCCAGGGAGGGATGACACACCGGGAAAAAAATTTCCCCTAGATCGCTTCATGATTCCAGATTCGTTGTGCACGGGTCTGTTTCTTGAGCCAATGCAGCGTACTGGTGAACAGCTGGTTGGAGCCGTCCAGCGACGAGAACGTGTGATCTCCGCCGACGATCAGCTCTTTTTGGCAGTTCGCGCTTTTTCCTCGCTTCAATGCATGCTGGTACAGCGAGCAGTAATCGACGGGTATCACCTCGTCGTGCGTACCGTGGGCAATAAATACATCTCCGGCGAACTCCTGGATGCGCTCAAGCGGATGGTACTCTTTCAACGAGTTGAAAAACGTCTTCGTCAGAGCGAAGCCTTCATAATCGATAAACGCTGTTGCGAGTGATGCTTCGTACCGATCGTGTCCGACAATCGCCACGATATCGTGAAACGGATGGCCGACTGCTGCCCACAGCGCCAGTTTTTGTATGCGTGTGTCTCTGCTCGCCGTAAGCGCTGCAACCGCTCCACCGAGACTGTGACCCAAGAGGAAGATTTGCTCATGATCGACCTGCGGCATTGTCGCGGCAAAATCAATGACATCCTGCGTCTGGGCAATGAATCGCTCCATGCCGTAGGAACCGTATTCGCCAGTACTTTCACCGCAGCCTTCATAGTCAAACCGCAGAACGGCAAATCCCTGTGCGGCAAACAGGCGCGCTGCCTTGACAAACAATCGGTTCACTCCGATGCGGCTGCCGACGAAGCCGTGGCAGATGATCACCAATGGATGCGTGTCACCTTCCTGATGACTGGTCGGCAGATGGAATGAAGCGGTTAATTCGGCGTGGCCGCTCTGTATGGCAATCGTTTGTTCCAAGAAAATCCCTCCTGATCACAGCCGGCATCGAATGCGGCAACGCGGCTAGACGACGGCAATTCGAAATGTTCTTGAAGCTATTATAATTACCATTATTCCGATAAGTCAAGTGTGAATTGAAAAAAATAGGTGGTTGGAGGGGCTATAGGGTTGGAAAGGCTGTAGTGGTGGGAGAGCGAATAGAGGAATGGGCTTGAGTCTGGTGCGGTGCTTGCAGGGAAGCGGGGGGAGGCCGGCGCCGCTGCGAAAACGGCACGTCGACCAAAATTCCGGGGAAGATGATTCAACGTTGAGTTGGTCTATAAAGCTGTGCCGTTTTCGCAGCGGAGCCTGGGGGAGCACCGCAAAGGCCTTTTGCCCATTCCTCTATTCGCTCTCTACCAGCCTTCTGCTCTTCAACGGGGAGAAAGAAAAGAGAAAAAGAGTGAAAAACACAAGCGCAGCTTCAACAACGGGAAGGACTTCGATGCAATCTCCCAGGTACGCGCATTCGCCCGGGAATTGTTCGAACAAGCGCTTGCGCTCCGACAGGTCGAAGCGGAGATGCACCATTCTGATTGCACGTGAAAACATCTATTCTGTATAATCGTGCTATACGAAAGCGACTTGCTGCAGATAAATCTGGAATCGGTTTCGGCTTGGTATATATACGTATATAACACGCCGTTCCTCCTGCTTCTTCGCTACTAAAGAGTTAAAGAGTGATACGATGAGAATTGCAATATGTGATGTTGACACTCCCCATGCCTAAAGGCAGGGGATTCTTGGGTAGTCACCCCTGCCGGAGTGAAGTTCACCAAGCTATCCCTGTGTGTCCCACAGTTCAGTTGGCTACGCCAACAGCCGAAGTCCTTCTTGCTCAATGTTAATGGCAGCGTTTTTGTCACGAT
>CAMIVR010000011.1 GCA_946402065.1 uncultured Brevibacillus sp.
GTATTATTTCTCGAGGATTTTGCCGAGCGGCTTGTAAATCGCGTTCACCCATTGCGTTGGTCCCGGCATCTCCGGGTATAACACAAGCAGCAAGGTCAAGACCCAGCCGAATGCCGTCAATACGGCAAAAGCCCACCTCTCGATGCGGGTGCAATGCTTTATCCGAGGCCATTCATAAATAGCCATCGCGATCACAACGAGCGTTATGACGGCAAAAGAACTCCATTTCACTTTGATTTCCCCCTTTTTTGCGCTTCTTTGCCTTTAAGCGCGGCCACACCGATGCGCAGTATTTTTGCCTTCGCGTCGACCTTTACCTTAACCTGCGGAAATACATCGTCCCAGTGGTGCTTGACCGCCCTCCACTCTTGCGGGTATTTCCGGTGAAACGCATCTGCGAAATCAAAGATGTCTGCACGCATCTGCTTTTGCGGACGGACGAGCGCCGCCCGAATCCGTTTTTCAATTTCCCTGGCTAATTGCTGCTCCAGACGTTTGGTCAATTCAGGATCGCTCAAGTCCAGGTTTGTCGTATTTTGAACCACATCGTCCTCGGTGTCGAGCTGAACGGTTATGCTCCACTGATCGTCGTCGATGTGGGGAATCAACCTCGTGTGGTTGCGCAGCAGCTTCAAGGTTACTTGCCCTTTTGCCTCTTTGGGCGACAAGGTGACAGTAGCCGTTTTGACCTCATTTCTCAGCCACAGCAACCCTCTCGTTACCCGATCGTCAAGGATTCCGACCAGCTTATCCTGCTTCATGACGGCCGAACCGTTAATATAGGCAAGCGTTTTCTTTGGACTCGTTCCAGGCTCAGCGGGCATTTGCACAATCCAGGGAAGAACAGCTGCCCCCGCGTCGCCAACGAGCATTTGCGCAAAATCCTTGACGGTCACCTTCAAGCCGGTCTGCGACTTCGCCATTTCCCGGAGCGCTTCAGCCGTACTTCGCTCCAAAGGCGGCAAAAGCCCGAGAATGTCTTTGGCCTGCCCTTTGCAAATAAACATATCAGCCCGTTCGCGAGGAGTCGGGGCCCGCATGATGAAATCGATATGATCGCGAATGCCTTCTCTCGCAAGCTTTTCTCCGAAAATAAAAACCTCGCCATGTCCCCAAAAAACCCTCCGCGACATTTTCTCCTGCAGCTTGGAAACGGCATCTGCCACCGTCACACCTTCCGCAGATCTCACTACCGTTTGGCCGGAACTGGGAGGCTGGCTTGCTCCTGACATCCCCCCCTGTTGATTACCGCCAGCCGCCCTTGGATCGAAGAGTTGAACGGAGAGCTCGACTTTCTTGTCGTCCTTTTTATCCAGTCCTGCCGCCAAAATGATGGCCAGATCATTCACCTCCAGCCGGTCCCAACAACCGCTCAGCAGCAAGACCAGCGACCAAGCGAAGAGGCAGGAAAGCAGCAGGCCGGTTTTACGCATCACCCAGGTTCTCATCCTTAGCCCCCCTTGATCTGCGCTGGATTTTTTTGCGAACGAATGCGGTGCAAACGAGCAATCCCGGAACAAGGTACTGTACGGTCATGTAATAAAACGGCCCCTCCGTCCCGATGGTATGGCTGAGCTCCTGGAGATTGGGAGCCAGCCACATGCTGAGCGGCAATGAGATCAAACCAAACGGAAACACAAGCAGCCGGTAGTCGGGAATGGCGAGCAATTGTGCTGTACCCAGGGCTGCCACATAAAAAAACATGGAAATTTTAATAAAAATCCCGAGGATCCAGATGGCCATGACGAGTGCCTCGACATGCTCGAAAAAATCTGCAAATTCAATGTATCTGGCAGCAAGCATGACCGGAAAACTGATGTCTTCCGCCATATCCCCATACAAGAAAAGCGTAACGAGGTTGGTCAGAACCATCGTAAAGGTCACGGCAAGCAAAGTGGCAATTCCCCACCGTAGGCCCTTCTCCTTGTCTTTTATCGCCGGGAATAAAAAGGCGACGAGCAGAAATTCACCGTACCACCCCCCAAACGGGATGATTGCGGCGATTAAGGAAGGCCTTGGCCCATTTTCCATAACCGGAAACATATACTTGGGCTTCAGCTCCGGAATGAGCAAAAGCACGAGCAGCAAAAATAAAATGAGGACGATAGGCGAAAAAACGCTTGCGCACCTGCCTAAAACTTCCACCCCGCAGCGAACGGCGAGTGCAGAAACCAGGACGACGCTTATCATAATCATTATGAGCGGGGTTTTCGGAAAAAAGGCGCTGACCATGAATTCCCCGAATTCCCGGATGACGGAGCTGTTTATGTGCAGGTAAAAGAGGACGACAATGAGTCCGATTATTTTTCCCGTTACCCGACCGACAATATGCTGGCTGTATTCGATAATCGATTGTGTTGGATAAAGCTTGTGCAGCACGTAGCACATCAACAGGATGAACAGTCCTCCGAAGGTAGCCCAGATCGGTGCCAGCCACATATCCCGATGGGCGTGTTTGGCCAGCATGGACGGCAAAAGCAATATACCCGTAATGATAATGGTCGAATACATGAGCATGCCCATTTGACAAGCGGAGATTTGAGGCTTGGTCGGCATCTGCTTTACCCTCCTTGCTTTATACCGTAACCTGCACCGAAGCGGCTTCGCACATGAGCAACCAGAATCAACAGCAGCGGTATCGCCATTTTGTAGGCCATGAAGTAAAAGTAACCGGTTGTTTCGAAAAACCTGGTCATTACCTGCAGGTTAGGCGTCGACCAGACGCCGAGCAGCACCAGCAGCAGTCCAATCGGAAACACGATCAGCCGGTAATCGGAAAGAGTAAGCAACTCGGCCCCTGTTACCACAATGGCGTAATAGTACATGCACAGCTTGATGAAGATACCCATCAGCCACAACGCCATCAGAAGGGCTTCCAGATGCTGGAGCACGTCGGTTAGGCTGATATAGCGAGCAGCCACGATAAACGGAAAGGTGAGCCTGGCTGTAACCTCTCCAAATACAAGGTAGACGGCAATATTGGTCAGGACCATCGTCCCCGTTATCGCGCATACCGACAGGATTCCCCATTTCCCGGCTTTTTCCGGATTTGCCAGGCACGGCAGCAAAAAAGACATCAGAATAACATCGTCGAACCATGGTTGCAGCGGCAGTGATCCCCGCAGGGACTGCTGAACGCCGTTTTCAAAAGCAGGCAGCAAATGTTTGGGTTCATAATCCGGTAGCAACAAGCAGATGATCAAAAACAGAAAAAGCACAAACAGGGGAAGAAACAATTGGGCGCATCTGGCCACGACCTCCACACCGCCGCGAACGGCAAAAGCGGAAACGATCACTATACAGCCCATCGTTATTACGATTGGCGTACGTTCAAGAAAGTTCTCGGCGATGAATTCCCCGTACTCTCTCACCACAAAGCCGGTATCGTGCAGGTACATGAAAAAGAAGAGAAATCCGAATACTTTGCCGAGTGTCCGACCGAGAATCAACTCGCTTGCCTTGATGAGCGTTTGGTTTGGATGCAGCTTGTGCAGCCTGTGTGTGATGTAAACGAGCAGGAAGCCCATGAAAGAAGCCCAGATCGGCGAGAGCCACATGTCCCGTTCGGCGTATTTTGAGGTAATCGACGGCGCAATCAAAATGGCTGTGGACAAAATTGTGGGATACATGATCGCGCTCATTTGATATGCAGAGATTCTCCCTTTGTCAACCACCTTATTCATCTCCTTGCGGTGGTCCCGGTTTTAGTCCAGGGTCTTGCCGAAGCAAATTGTAGCCGCCTGTCAAGTGGGGGCGCTTGTTTCTTATCCACAGAGGGGCCCGGGTCAATACGTCCTTCACCAAGCTTTTGTTCAACGGGGCGACGGGAGCAAGATAAGGAACGCCAAAGGATCGCAGCGCACTCAAATGAACAAAAATCGTAATGAGCCCAAGCATCAAACCGAGCAGCCCGAGCATCCCGGCCAAAAACATGAGTGGAAACCGGAGGATACGCACGGCTACTCCCATGTTATAGCGGGGAATCGTAAACGAAGCAATGCCCGTAATCGCCACCACCATGACCATCGGAGACGACACGAGACCGGCAGAGATTGCCGCTTGTCCGATGACCAAAGCCCCGACGATGCTGACAGCGGCGCCGACTTGTTTGGGCAGTCGAACCCCCGCTTCCCGCAGCGCTTCGAACGTCACTTCCATCAGAAGTGCTTCCACAAGCGCGGGGAAAGGAATTTCTTCACGGGATTTAGCGACGCTAAGCATCAGTGTCGTGGGAATCATCTCTTGATGATAAGTAAGAATCGCCACATATGTGGAAGGGACGATGAGCGCGATGATGAAAAAGAAAAAGCGGAGCCAGCGGATTACCGTCCCCGCCCAGAAACGTTCATAATAATCTTCCGGTGATTGCAACATTGAAAAAAACGTAATAGGCGCAACCAACGCAAAGGGAGTTCCGTCAACCAGAATGGCGGCCCGGCCTTCGAGCAAATTGGCACAGACGACGTCAGGACGTTCCGTCGCCAAGAGCTGCGGGAATGGGGAAGCCGGATTGTCCTGTATCAGTTCCTCTATGTAAGCGCTCTCCAGAATGCCGTCAATCTCGATTCTCTGCAACCGGCTTTCGATTTCGGCGATCAGGGAATCCGTCGCAATTCCGTCTATGTAGGTAATGATCACTTTGGTTTGGGTATAGCCTCCAAGGGTAACAGATTTCATCTTTAGATGAGGGTTTTTGATGATTCTGCGGATGAGAGTGGTATTCACCTGCAGCGTTTCCGTAAATCCCTGACGAGGACCGCGGACGACCGATTCCGCCGTCGGATCCTCAATTCCGCGCTTCTCGAATTTCACCAATTGAATGGAAAAGGCTTGGGTTTTCTGGTCAACGACCATGACGGGATTCCCCGCCATGATTTGTTCGATGGTCTCCTCCAGCGTCGTAACGGCAATCGCGCTGGAAACGGGAATCTGCTCGAGGAGCGGGGAGCATGTCTCCTCGAAAGCCGTTTTTTTCGACATAAGCGGAGCAAGCACATCCCGGTCAATCAATTCTTTATCGGACATGCCTTCAATATAAATGAGCAGGGCTTTTGTCTGACCGTGAATTTGAAAACGGCGGATGACGATATCTGCGCAATTCGCAAACAGCGTGGAGAGAATCGCCGCGTTTTCGTCCAGATTCGGAGCCAGCGGATGTTTGGTATTTGGTTTTGTGCTGCCGGGCTGTTTGCCCTGAACGGCTTTTTTCATGAGTTTGGATAATATGTTTTTCAAGTCCACACTGTGTCCTCTTTACGATTTTTTTCCATTGTCCCCAAAGGGCACAGTTATTATCCATCTTGATCGACGAGTGCGAGGCAGCCACCGGAGTGGATTGACAGATATTAGCAAGGGGTGTTACGGTAAAAATGTACTGGCCTCTTCGCTCAAGCGGGCCGACGTAATCTGGAGTAGGTTAGGAGGGTACGTTATGATTCAATTTACTTATCACGGACATAGCTGTGTAGAAATCGCTTACGACAACCACCGTCTGATTATTGACCCGTTTCTCAATGGCAATCCCGTCGCTACCGTAAAGCCTGAGCAGATTAAAGTGGAGTACATATTGTTGACGCATGGGCATGGGGACCACGTAGGCGATACCGTACAAATCGCCAAAGCAAACGATGCGACAGTCATCTCTACCAATGAGCTTGGCGTTTACCTGGGCTGGCAAGGCGTCAAAACGCATCGTCTGAGTCTCGGCGGTTCCTTCACATTTCCCTTTGGCCGGGTGAAGCTGACCCAGGCGTTTCACGGCTCCAGCCTTGAATTTGATGACACCCGGCAAATTGTCTACCTGGGCATGCCGGCGGGCATTTTGCTGACGCTGGGCGACAAAACGATTTACCATGCCGGCGATACCGGACTGTTCGGCGATATGAAGCTGATCGGCGAATTGAACGACATCGATCTGGCCTTCCTGCCGATCGGCGACAACTACACGATGGGCCCAGAGGATGCCGTCCATGCTGCCCGCTTCCTGAATGCCAAAGAGGTAGTGCCGATTCACTACAATACCTTCCCGCTGATTGCGCAGGATGGGGATGCGTACGCGGCCAAGCTCGCTGAAATCGGCATCAAAGGCAGAGTGGCAGCGCCTGGAGAGAGCTTTACAATCGCCTAATGAATTTGAAAACAAATTGTAATGGCGCTGTAATATTCCTGTAATATAAACGGGGTAAGATAAAAGCACGATGAAAACCCCCTTAATGTATATACTTTTTGCCGGTGTAGCCACTCGCTGCACTCTTTTTTTTTGTCAAGGGTTCGGGTATATTTGTCGAAGGAGGATAAATGCCTCTACAGCCAACCGATTCGTAACGAGGATACATAAACGTCCCGGGTGCTCTCATCTTGGTGAGGTAGTCTTAGCAGGAATACGCTAGAGACAGATGAGTTGTCAAAAAAGTGACAGACTGAGCAAAGGGAAGGTGTAACACAAATGATGACCAAGCACGAACAAATCCTGCATTACATTGATAACCTCCCCGTCGGCAGTAAAATATCGGTGCGGCAGATCGCCAAGGAGCTTGACGTAAGCGAGGGCACGGCGTACCGGGCGATTAAAGAGGCGGAAGCGCAAGGATTCGTCAGCACGATTGAACGGGTAGGAACAGTGCGGATTGAAAAGAAGCAGAAGGAAAACATCGAACGGCTGACATTCGCCGAGGTGGTCAACATCGTGGACGGCCATGTGCTCGGCGGGAGGGAAGGATTACATAAGACACTGAACAAATTCGTCATCGGCGCGATGCAGCTGGAGGCGATGATGCGCTATGTGGACGCCGGCAACCTGCTGATCGTGGGCAACCGCTATCAGGCGCACAAGCTCTCCCTGCAGCAGGGGGCTGCCGTGCTGATTACCGGTGGCTTCGATACGAGTGAGGAAGTGAAGCAGTTGGCCGATCAGTTGGCCCTGCCGATCATCTCGACCAGCTACGACACGTTTACGGTAGCATCGCTGATCAACCGGGCGATCTACGACCAATTGATCAAAAAAGAGATCGTCATGGTCGAAGACGTGCTGAAAAGCATTGATCAGACGGCAGTTCTGCATACATACGACACAGTCGAGCTGTGGCACCAGTACACGCTTGATTACAGCGAGACGCGGTTCCCCGTAGTGGATGACCAGATGCGTCTCGTCGGCATCGTCACGTCCAAGGACATTATTGGCCATGATAACTGGGTTTCCATCGACAAGGTGATGACCAGAAACCCGATCACGACATCGCCGCGCGTCTCCTTGGCTTCATCCGCCCACTTGATGGTGTGGGAGGGCATTGAGCTGCTGCCTGTCGTCGATAATCACAGGCGACTGGTCGGCGTACTCAGCCGACAGGATGTCCTGAAGGCGCTGCAGTATACGCAGAAGCAGCCGCAAATGGGCGAAACCTTCCCGACACAGATCATGAGCCGCTTCCGCGAAGAAAAAGTGGGCGAGACGATGGTCTTCCACGGCGATATTACGCCACAGATGACCAATCACCTGGGGACGGCTGCCTCCGGCGTCATGACCACCGTCATGATCGAATCCGCCTGCAGTCTGCTGCGTATGCACCGCAGAGGAGACATGGTGCCGGAAAATGTGATGATCTATTTCTTGAAGCCGGTTCAGCTGGAGAGCAAGATAGAGGTACGCCCGCAGGTCCTCGATATCAGCCGCCGCTTTGGTAAAGTAGACGTCGCCGTGTACCACAATGAACAGCTCGTCTGCAAGGCGATGGTGACGGCACAGATCGTCGAACGATAGCTCATCCAGGCGAATCCATTACGGGTTCGCTTTTTTTATGTCCTGTGCTGAGTAACCGTGGCTGTAGTGGAGGCGAGGGGAATCGCCCGGGGAAGTATCTCAAGGCCGCTCCGCCAAAAAAACGGAACCGCGCCAGCAAGCGACGCACCAGCCGTAGCCCATCCTTTTGTCTCTCTCCTCTCCCCAAGCACGAAGACAATCCGCTTTTTCGAAAAGAAATTGACAGCCAAATCTAATTTGATTATTATCTAATTACATAAATTTCAAATCAACTCGGCTTCCAGGGGGAGTATTGCATGCAGCTAGACCGACTCGTCCAATTTCACAAAGCGTTGGGCGATCCCACCCGCATTCGCATACTGGCGATGCTGTCAAAAGGTCCCTTGCACGGACAGGCGATCGCAGAAAAACTCGGGCTTTCGGCTCCGACGATTACCCATCACATGGCCAAGCTGCGCCAGGCCGGCGTCATCTATGATCGCCGCGAAAAAAACACCATTTATTTTTATTTGCACGCCGCGAATTTGAAGCGGGATGCGGAAGCAATTCTCAACGTCGTTTTCAAAGGAGAGGCAGAGATGGAAACGGAACAGGACAAGGTGCTGCAAACGTTTTTCACTGCGGATGGAAAGCTGAAGCAGATCCCTGTACAGCGCAAAAAGAAGCTGATGGTATTTGAACACATGGTCAAGGGCCTGGAAATGGGGAGAAAGTATCCGGAAAAGGAAATCAACGACTACATCAAGCAGTTTCACGACGATTGTGCGACCATCCGCCGCGAATTTATCATGAACCACTACATGTATCGGGAAAACGGTATTTATGAGCTGAACCCGCCGGAGATGTGGGCGAAGAGCTGAAGAATGAGAAACGTAAAACCAAGCCCGTTAGCGTACACGAGTGCCTAACGGGTTTTTTGCATGCAAAAAAATATAAGGGAAGCTGTAAGTTTTTTCTGCGATTTCCGTTTATTAAAGGTGAGCAGATCAAAAGGAAACATGCTGCGCAGCAATTTTTTCGATCTGTGGCAAGCTGGTTGCCGGGACAGGAGGAACAACGATGCAGGACGACACGGAGCTCATCAAACAAGTGCTGCGGGGAAACGATGTGGCTTACTCACAAATCATCGACAAATACAAGCAAAAAATATACGCCTTTTTTTACCGAATGACCGGTGAGCAGGAGGATTCCCGCGATCTTACGCAGGAAGTGTTCACGAAAGCGTATTTTCATCTCCAAAGCTACACGCCTACCTGCAAGTTCTGGACGTGGTTGTACCGCATCGCCTATAACCATTGTATCGATGAGCTGCGGCGCCGCAAGAAGACAGAGCGATTGGAGCTCGGCGAAGCGCTCCTGACAGACCGGTCTACTCCGGAATCGGTCTATTTGGCAAAGGAGCGGACGGCTGCTCTGCAAGCGCACGTGCTGGCTTTGCCGGAGGATTACCGGACCGTCTTCCTGCTTCGGCATACGCAACAGCTAAGCTGTCAGGAGATCAGCGAGATTTTGGACATTCCCGTAAACCTGGTTCAAGTACGTCTGCACCGTGCCCGAAAAAAACTGCGTGAACGTCTGTTGGCGAATAAAGAAGGAGGGGCCATGCATGAAGTGTTTGACATTTGAGAAGATCATGGCGTATCTCGATGGCGAGCTAACGGAACAGGAACGCAGTCAAATCGACAAGCATCTCGAGGCGTGCAGCAGTTGCCGGGAGGAATTTCAAGCATATGCAGAGGACTGCCAGGCTTTTGACGAGCTGGCCCAGGTTCCGCTGCTCGCCGGCTCGTTTACACGTGAGGCAATGGCCCACATCGCGGCGGAAAAGCAGAGGCAAAAACCAAAGAGTTTAGCCGGGAAACTGACGGATCTATTATGGAGGGGAACGATTGTGAAAAAAATTACCGTTGTCGCCGCTGCAGCCGCATTGGCGATTTCGCTTGGCACGTTTGTGTCACCGACCTTTGCTTCGTACGTCGGCTCGCTCTTGGCAAGCGGAAAGGGTACAGATAATGGGTTAAAGAGTGCGGCTGAACATGGATTGACCACGTCTGTGCAAGAAAAAGTCACAGATCAGGGAATCACCTTTGCGGTAAAAGAGGTGTTCGCCGACCCGATGCGGATCGCCGCAGTGTTTGGCTTTGAGCAGGATGGAAAAGCGATCGATTTTAACAGCATGTACAGGGAGACGCCGGTACATGGAATCTACAAATTTTACGTCACCGACGCTGCCGGCAGCATGGTGCATGAAGGCGGTTTTGGCCTGGGACAACACGGTTCGGACACGCTGCTGCAAATCGACCTGGAGCGGGAGCTGTACAAGAAAGAACACAACAAGGAGATTCCCGACAATCTCGTTTTGCATATGGAGATTAGTCAGATCGGCACGACAAAAGGCAAGTGGAATCTCAGCATTCCGGTAGATTTGCAGAAAATGAGAGAAAAGACTGTAACAGTTCCGATTACCAGCAAATACACGGCCGCGCCTCCCGGGTTGTCGATTGAGCTGAAGCAGGCAGTAAGCGGTGTGAGCGCCACGCAGCTGTCTTACGAACTCAAGCTGGGCGACGAATTGATGAAAAAGTATCGTGCCGGTGCAGAAGCATTTGAAAAGATTCGGCAAGAAACCGGTCGCTGGTACAATTTCACGAGGTACGACATCGGCTACCGCCTTGTCGATGATCAGGGAAAAGAGATAGCGGCGAATCATCTGGAGAATGGGAAAGCATTGAATATGATTGACTCCCTGAGCAGCGGGCGGGGCAACCCGGATGCCGGAGTATATTCAATGAATGAAGCCTACGACCCGACGGTGGTCAAAAACCATGTTACCTTTGAGCTGACCAAGGTGATCTGGAATGAACTGGCCGACTTCTCATTCGCGTTCAAACCGCAAGAAGCAGCCAAGAAGGCGCAAAGCAAAGTGTACAAGGGGAATACCGTTACGGTCAAAAAAGTCTCCTACAATCCTGTTGAGAATGAAAATTCCGTGACCGGGTACGACCGCTACAAAGGTGTTGTCCTGGAGGTGGAGGTCGAGCTTGCCAAAGATGTGGAGCTTCTTGACTCGTGGACTGTGAAAGATGAAACGGGAAAACGCTATGAAGCACAAACATGGTTTACAGACGAGATGGTCACAAGGAATAAAGCAGGGAATAAAAAAATCAGGCTATGGATTACTGCGGATAAATGGAGTAAAATCCCGAAAACAATCACGCTGGAAGCCCATCGGATGGTCCTGCAAAATTCCAACGTCAACTGGAAAGTACCGATCAAGCTAAGCGAACAATAACGAGCAAGCAAGCGACACCGCCCCGACTGTCAGGGCGGTGTCGTGCTGTGTTCGAACTAGCCGTTTTGATTTCTGGTCGCCAGCCATTCCCGGCGAAAACGCAAATAATTCCGCGTCCCAAACAACACGTTGGTCAAACCGACGAACAGCAGGATGAGGGCGACGACAATCCGCACCGTGGTCAAATCTTCAAACGTAAACTGGTTAATGCCCAAGAGCGTGAGAACAAAGCCGAGGGACACGTTCATTTTCCCCAAGGTCATGCGCGAGGCAAGCGGATGCATGCCGCGCTGACGTGCTGTAATGCTAAAGTAAACCGACAGAATCAGGGCAGCGGCCATACCGGTAAGAAAAAACGGGTACCACAAAGGGAATCATCCTCTCATCAGCATTTCACTTCCCCCATCCTACTAGAGTTGGTTCTGGTTCGTCAAACGCGCTGTCATTGCCGAAACGAAGGATTTCCTCTCACTTGAAGCGATAGAGTATAATAGGTCACATGAGCATTAACAGAAACGAATTCGTGACTTATGAGGAGGGAGACTGTTGAGCACTTCCTTCGTCCACTTACATGTGCATACGGAGTACAGCCTGCTGGATGCGACGGCGAGAATCGATGCTCTCGTCGCCAGGGCCAAAGAGCTGGGGATGAACGCATTGGCGATGACCGACCACGCCAATCTCTATGCGGCTGTGCCGTTTTACAAAGCGTGCAGGCAGGCCGGCATCAAGCCGATTATCGGCATGGAAGCCTATTTGATCGACGGCGACGTCAACGAACGGCTGCCGCGCAACCAGGCAAAAGCGCCGTACCATGTGATCCTGCTGGCAGAAAACGAGCGAGGCTACCGGAATTTGCTCAAGCTCAGCACATTGGCCCAAACCGAAGGGTATCACGTGCTGCCGCGCATCAATAAAGCGATGCTCAGACAGCATCACGACGGTTTGATCGCCATAAGCGACAGCCGCAAGGGCGAAGTGATCACCCTGCTATTGGCCGATGAGTGGCAGCGGGCAAAGGAGGCTGCGCGTTGGTACGAGAGCGTGTTTGGCGCGGGCCGTTTCTATCTGGAGCTGCAGGAGCATGGGCTTGCGAGCGAACGGCGGGAAAATCAGCTGCTGCTCAAACTCCATCAGGAGCTGGGCATACCGGTCGTGGCGACCAACAACGTCCACTACGTCAACAAGGCAGATGCTGCCTTGCACGATATACTGCTGGCCATCGGCGAAGGCAAAACGGTGGACGAGCGGGAACGCGTCCGCTACGAACCGGAAGAATACTACCTGAAGAGCGGGGAGGAGATGTCCCGTCTGTTTGCCCATGTCCCGGAGGCTGTCGCCAACACCGTGAACATTGCCGAACGATGCCGGGTGGAGCTCGCCTTCGATCGACATATTTTGCCGCGATTCCCGCTGCCGGCAGGCGTTGACGCCGCCGCGTACTTGCAGCAGCTCTGCGAACAAGGCTGCCGGATGCGCTACGGTGAGCTGACGCCTGCCATCCGCGAGCGTTTGCAGCATGAGCTGGCGATCATCACGTCGACAGGCTTCACCCACTACTTTTTGATCGTCTGGGACTTTATGCGGTATGCGCACGAGCAGGGCATACCTACCGGACCGGGACGCGGCTCGGCTGCGGGCAGTCTCGTCGCATATGCTTTGCGCATCACCAACGTCGATCCGCTGCGCTTCAACCTGCTGTTTGAACGGTTCCTCAACCCGGAGCGGGTTACCATGCCGGATATCGACATCGATTTTTCCGTTGAGCGCAGAGACGAAGTGATTCGCTATGTGGCCGACAAGTACGGACACGATCACGTGGCCCAGATTATCACGTTTGGAACGATGGCGGCACGGGCGGCGATTCGCGACGTTGGCCGCTCACTCGGACTGTCGCTCGGGATCATTGACCGAGTCGCCAAAATGATCCAGCACGCCCCGGGCATGACGATCGACAAAGCGATGGGACTCAATCCGGACATCGCCAAGCTGGCGGAGCAAAACCGCGACGTCGCGCGCCTGCTCACGATTGCCAAAGGGCTGGAAGGACTGCCCCGCCACGCCTCTACACACGCTGCCGGAGTCGTCATCTCCCGCGATCCGTTGACCGAGTACGTACCGCTGCAGACGGGCAGCGAGGGGTTGGCCCTGACCCAGTATCCGATGGAAGTGCTGGAGGAAGTGGGTTTGCTGAAAATGGACTTCCTCGGCCTGCGTAACCTGACGATCATTCAGGAGACGCTGCGCCACCTGGCAGAGCAAGGCGTGCAGCTTGACCTCGATCGGCTTCCGCCAGATGACGAGAAGACCTTCCGCATGCTCAGCCGCGGCGATACGACGGGGATTTTTCAGCTCGAGTCAAGCGGCATGCGCAATGTCTTGCGCGAGCTGAAGCCAACCAGCCTGGACGACGTCATCGCGGTGGTGGCACTGTACCGCCCGGGCCCGATGGAGATCATTCCGCAGTACATCCAGGCCAAGCACGGAACATCCAAGGTGCAATACCCGCACCCCGATCTTGAACCGATTTTGCGCGAGACGCACGGCTACATGATTTACCAGGAGCAAATCATGCAAATTTCCTCGAAAATGGCCGGCTTCTCGTTGGGCGAAGCAGACATTCTGCGGCGGGCTGTCGGCAAGAAAAAGCGCGAGCTGCTGGCCGAGCAGCGGGAAAAATTCGTCGCCGGCAGCATCCGCCAAGGCTACGATGAAAAGCTGGCCAACGACATTTACGATTTGATTGTACGCTTTGCCGATTACGGCTTTAACAAGGCGCATTCCGTCGCCTATGCCATGATCGCCTACCAGATGGCCTATCTGAAGGCCAACTATCCGCTCGCTTTTATGGCAGCCCTGCTGTCGCTGTCCATCGGCAGCCAGGGGAAAATTGCGGAGTACGTCGAGGAGGCCAAACGGCTGCGGGTGACACTCCTGCCGCCTGACGTCAATAGGAGTATGTCGAGCTTCACACTGGAGGCAGATGCGATCCGCTTCGGCCTGGCTGCGATCAAAAATGTCGGCTACGGCGCGATCGAACAGATTGTCAGCGAGCGCCGCCGCCAGCCGTATCGCGATCTGTTTGATTTTTGCTCGCGCGTAGACGGGCGGCTGGTGAACCGGCGCGTCATCGAATCGCTGATTCTGGCCGGGGCGCTGGAGTCGCTGCCCGGTCATCGCGCCCAGCAGCTCGTGCTGCTCGATGAAGCGCTGGGCAAAGCGGCTGGGCGCAAGCAGGAGCGGGATGCCAACCAGCTCAATCTCTTTGCCGTCGATGATCACGACAGAGTCGGACGGCTGGCAGACGATACTCCTGCTCCCGAAAGCTATCCGGAGGTACCTGCGTTCACGCAGATGCAGCTGTTAAAAGAGGAGCGGGACCTGCTCGGCGTCTATCTTTCGGGACACCCGCTGGACGCGTACGCCCATATCTTTCTGCGCCCGGAAATCCGCGGGATCAATACGCTCCCGGAAGCGGCCAAAGAACCGTCGGTGAAAGTCGCCGGGATGCTGCTGGAAGTCAAGCGGATACAGACCAGGAAAGGCGATCCGATGGCCTTTCTGACGATTGAGGACAAGGCAGGGATCAGCGAAGTGATCGCGTTTCCGCAAGTGTTTGCCAAATATGCCGAGCTCTTGCATAAGGAGAGTCTGGTCGTCGTGGAAGGCCGCGTCGACGTGCAGGAGGACAGCGCCAAGCTGATTGCCGCCCGCTTCTGGGACATAAAGCAGCTGCCCAAACCGCCGCAGGCGGGAGAGCAGGTGGTGTTTATCCGCATTTCGGCACAGCAGGAGCACGATTCGACACTGAATAAATTGCGGCAATTGCTTGTCGAAAAAAGAGGAACGATTTCTGTGGTGCTCTACTACGAGCGCAAAAAACAGTCGATCCGCTTGCCGGACACCCTTCGCGTATCGCCGGACGCACGCTTTTTGGAGCTAGCGCGAGATATTGTGGGAGATAGCAGTGTAATCATGAAAGAAATGCCAATAAACTGGGGAGGATGATCGAGGTCCTCTCTTTTTCGCTGTTTTCGGCAGGTTTACAGATGGAGACGATTTGATATAATGAGTACATGGTTTCAAAAGTGGTCTGACCACTTCAAGAGAAAGCAAGCTCATAGGTGAGAATGGAGTGATTTCGTTGTCTAAATTGCGAGAAGAGGCACTAGAACTGCATAAAACAAGCCAAGGTAAACTGGAAACAGTCGGCAAGGTACCATTGCGCAACGCATACGATTTGAGCCTGGCATACTCACCAGGGGTTGCGGAACCGTGCAAGGATATATTCGACGACCAGTCGAAAGTATATGATTACACGATGAAGGGCAATCTTGTGGCAGTCGTCAGCGATGGCACGGCCGTCCTCGGCTTGGGCAACATCGGACCGGAAGCGGCAATGCCGGTTATGGAGGGAAAAGCTGTCCTGTTCAAGTCGTTTGCCGGCGTGGACGCGTTCCCGATCTGCCTCGGAACGAATGACATCGATAAAATCGTCGAGACGGTCAGGCTGCTCGAACCGACGTTTGGCGGCGTCAACCTGGAAGATATCGCCGCACCGGCGTGCTTTGAAATCGAAGAGCGGCTGAAAAAAGAGTGCAACATTCCCATTTTCCACGACGATCAGCACGGAACGGCAATCGTTACGGCAGCAGGTCTGATCAACGCACTCAAAGTCGTTGACAAGCCGCTGGAAGACATCCGCGTCGTCGCGAACGGAGCAGGTGCCGCCGGTATCGCCATCATCAAATTGCTGCTCAGCATGGGTGTCAAGGAAGTGATCATGTGCGATACGAAAGGCATCGTGTACGAAGGCCGCCCGTACGGCATGAATGCGACCAAGGAAGAGATGGCGAAAATCACCAACCGCAGCAAGCTGCAAGGGGAGCTGGCTGATGCGATGAAGGGCGCGGATGTGTTCATCGGTGTCTCGGTTGCAGGTGCAGTCACACCAGAGATGATCCATACGATGAACCGCGACGCGATCATTTTTGCGATGGCCAACCCGGTTCCGGAAATCATGCCTGATCTGGCGAAGGAAGCCGGCGCTGCTGTCATCGGCACAGGCCGCTCGGACTACCCGAACCAGGTCAACAACGTACTGGCATTCCCGGGTATTTTCCGCGGGGCGCTCGATACGCATGCGAGCGAGATCAACGAAGCGATGAAGCTGGCTGCTGTATACGCCATCGCCGACCTGATCAGCGATGAAGAGCGTTCGGCTGACAAAGTCATCCCGGCGCCGTTCGATCCGCGCGTGGCTCCACACGTAGCTGCGGCTGTAGCGAAAGCAGCGATGGAGACCGGTGTCGCTAGAAAAACCGTCGACCCTGAAGACGTGAAGCAAAAAACGCTCCGCCTCACCTCTATCGGCGCACCAAAGGCGTAAGCGATCGGTGTTTGGCGTTCACCGCAAGAGAGGAGAATAGAAGTGCTGGACTCTTCAACAGAGCGGAAAGTTTACGAAGGAATCCTCTTGGAACTTCACGATATCGTACAGCAGAACAACCTGCGCCCAGGGGACAAATTGCCCTCGGAGCGGGAGTTGTCGGAGAAGCTGAACGCAGGCAGATCTTCCGTACGTGAAGCGCTGCGCGCGCTTGAGCTGCTCGGCCTGATCGAAACGAGGCGCGGCGAAGGGACGTTTTTAAAGAGCTATCGGCATAATCGCCTGATTGATATTCTCGGCTTGTTTATCTTACGGGATTACAAAACGAAAAAAGACTTGGTAGAAATGCGTAAAATTCTTGAAATCGATGCCGTTCGACTAGCATGCAAGCGCGCCACCAGCAAGCATTTTGAAGAGATGGAGCGAATCCTTGACGCTGCCAAAGAGCGAATCGACATGGGCGAAATTCCGACAGAAGAAGATTACCAATTTCACCGTGTCATCTGCCGTTCCAGCCGCAATTCCATTCTGCACCGGATCTGGACGCCGCTCGTCGAATACAGCGGAAGCGTCCGAAACGAATCGCTGGCACGTGAAGGACGGGCCCGGACAGCACTGGAAGAGCATCGCGCCATCATGGAAGCGATCAAGGCCGGAGACGAAGCGGTAGCCGTAGAGCGAATGCTCGGTCACTTGGAAAATAGTAAACTATGAGTTTGCGGCGATAATCTGCACTGTGTTATGATGTTGCAGATTACATAATGTTACTGGGGGATTAAGGAGGAAGTCATCATCATGTGGACGGTCATCTACATTGCTCCTAGCGCCAAAATCGCCGAACGAATACAACATCGATTGACAGATGAAGGATTCCTGGTGAAAGTACGTGAGGCGAGAGTGTCAAAGCAATATGAAATTCTTGTGCCTGAGAGTGAACTTCAGGAAATCCAGGAGGTACTCAGCACGATCCTTCACTGAACCAGATTGTGAGGTGTAACGGTGCTTAAAGATCTATTTGGGAAAAAGCGCAAATTCGCTACGGTTCCCGTACATCCAATAAACCGCTCAGATGCGGCGACACCTTCCCTGGAACCGAAAGAAGTCCCGGAAGGTTTGATGAATAAATGCCCGCATTGCGGGACGATCCACTATTCCAAAGACCTGGAGAAAAATCTCCGGGTCTGCAAAGGGTGTAACCATCACTTCCCCCTATCCGCTTTTGAGCGAGTGCAAACCGTGCTGGATGACGGCGTGCTGACGGAAGAGTTTGACGTCGGCATGACGACGTCAGATCCGCTCGGCTTTCCGGGTTATCTGGAAAAGCTGGAGAAGGATAAAGAACTGACCGGCATGAATGAAGCGGTGCTGACGGGAGAAGGCAAGCTGGGTGGACAGCGGGTTGTCATCGGTGTGATGGATTCACGTTTTCGCATGGGCAGCATGGGCTCGGTTGTCGGTGAAAAAATCACCCGGGCCATCGAGCAAGCGATCCGTCGCCGCCTGCCGCTGATTCTGTTTTGCGCTTCTGGTGGAGCACGGATGCAGGAGGGCGTACTCAGCCTGATGCAGATGGCCAAGACGAGCGCGGCTCTCGCCGAGCATAACCGTCAGCGGCTGCTGTACATTTCCGTGCTGACGGACCCGACGACAGGCGGCGTTTCTGCCAGCTTTGCCTCCCTTGGCGACTACAATATTGCCGAGCCGGGAGCATTGATCGGCTTTGCCGGCCGGCGCGTTATTGAACAGACCATTCGCCAAGAGCTGCCGAAAGACTTTCAGACGGCTGAGTTCCTGCTCAAACATGGCCAGCTCGACATGGTTGTGCATCGCAAGGATTTGCGCGATATGCTCAGCAAAATCGTCGAGATGCACGCAGTGCAGGAAGGAGTGTAAGCAATGGCGGGAGAGTTACCATTTGAAAAACCGCTTGTCGAACTGCAGGAGAAGATTAAAGAGCTGCGCAAGTTCACCGAGGAAAAAGGCATCGACTTTTCCGAGGAAATCGTGCGTCTCGAGCAAAAGGCAAAGGATTTGGCCGAGCAGATTTACGGCCAGTTGACGCCCTGGCAGCGCGTGCAAATCGCCCGCCATCCGGAACGGCCGACAACGCTCGATTTTATCCAGCATATTTTCACTGATTTTATCGAGGTGCACGGCGATCGTTACTACGGCGATGATCCGGCTATAGTTGCAGGGATTGCCAAATTGAACGGACGGCCTGTTACCGTCATCGGCAATCAAAAGGGCAAGGACACGAAGGACAACATCCGGCGGAACTTCGGCAGTGCCCACCCGGAAGGCTATCGCAAGGCGCTGCGCGTTATGCAGCAGGCGGATAAATTCCGGCGCCCGATCATCTGTTTTATCAACACATCCGGAGCGTATCCGGGAAAAACAGCGGAAGAGCGCGGACAAAGTGAAGCGATTGCCCGTAACTTGAGGGAAATGGCTGGTTTTGGCGTGCCGATCGTCTGTGTCGTGATCGGCGAGGGCGGCAGCGGCGGCGCCTTGGCGATCAGCGTCGGCAACCGCATCTACATGCTGGAAAACTCGACGTACTCCGTCATTTCACCCGAAGCGGGTGCTGCTATCTTGTGGAAGGACTCCAGCTTGGGGATGCGTGCAGCGGAAACGATGAAAATTACTGCTCCCGACCTGCTTTCCCTGGGCGTTATTGACGATATTATTGAGGAACCGTTTGGCGGTGCACATAAAGATGTAGTTATGCAGGCGGAATTAGTAAAACAAAAGCTGGAAGAAGCACTGGTACAGATGGAGGGCATGAGCCCGGAAGAACTGATACAGGATCGTTATACGAAATTTAAAGCAATTGGCGAATACACCTCCCTCTGAAACGAGGGAGTTTTTTGTGCTTTTTTCGTTGGGCAAAATCTGCTACAATCGTACACGTATCAGGCTCGGTAGTGATGGAGGAATGCACTGGAAAAAGTATGTCACATATTTTTCGAAGAGTATAACAGATATGCTTTATCCAGTATGACAGGGTGTGTTATTACAGCATTGACACACGCTATTTTTCGCAAAAACGCAAGCCGGAAGTGAAGAATAGTGACGAGGTGAGAGAGATGCAGCGACTAGCAGTGTTGACTAGTGGAGGAGATGCTCCGGGAATGAATGCAGCGGTACGGGCTACCGTCCGTCGCGCCGCTTTCCACGGACTGCAGATGTATGGCATTAATCACGGTTATAATGGGCTGATGCGAGGGGATATTAAAGAAATGACCCTTGGTTCAGTCGGTGACATTATCCATCGCGGCGGAACAATTCTGTACACGGCCCGCAGCGAAGAGTTCAAGACCGAGGCTGGGCAAGAGCTCGCTGTTGAGCAGCTCCGCCGGCATGGGATTGAAGGGCTGATCGTCATCGGCGGAGACGGTTCGTTTCGCGGGGCGCAAAGCCTGACCAAAAAAGGCTTTCCAACGATCGGAGTACCTGGCACAATTGATAATGACATCCCTTGTACAGATTTTACCATCGGCTTTGATACGGCGTTGAATACGATCGTCGAAGCGATTGATAAAATTCGCGACACAGCTACCTCACATGAACGCACCTACATTATCGAAGTGATGGGCAGAGATGCCGGCGATCTCGCCTTGTATGCCGGACTTGCCGCCGGAGCGGAGACGATCCTCATTCCGGAAGCAGCGACCGATCTTGACGAAATCGTCGAACGGCTGCATGCTGGCCACCACCGCGGCAAAAAGCATTCGATCATCATCGTTGCGGAGGGCGTCGGCAGTGCCGCCGAATACGCCGAGCTGATCACGCGGCGGACCGGCTGGGAGACGCGTGTAACCGTACTGGGCCATATCCAGCGCGGCGGCTCGCCAACCGCTTTTGACCGCATGCTGGCCAGTCGGCTGGGAGCAGCAGCCGTTGATCTGCTGCTCGAAGGCAAAGCAGACAGAATGGTAGGGGTTCAGAATAATCAAATTGTCGATGTTGACTTCGATGAAGCGTTCAGCAAACGGCACAGGCTCGATCTATCCGTCTACCAGCTTGCACTCTCACTTTCTATTTGACAGTCGAGCGAAAGCACCCCACCCGTCATTGTCGGCGGACGGGGGCAAAGCCCGGTAAAGGAATTGCATCTATAGTCATCGCAATGTTGAGGAGGGACTTCTTTGTTACGCAAGGCAAAAATTGTTTGTACGATTGGACCGGCCAGCGAATCAGTCGAGACGTTGAAAAAAATGATTCACGCCGGGATGAACGTCGCCCGATTGAATTTTTCCCACGGATCACATGAAGAACACGCAGCGCGAATCAACAGCATTCGCCAGGCTGCGGCGGAAACGGGCACGCACATAGCGATTCTGCTCGATACGAAAGGTCCGGAAATCCGCACGGGAACGTTGGCAGTCGACGCTGTCGAGCTGATGGAAGGGCATACTGTGACGTTGACTACCGAGGAGATCAGCGGCACGGCAGAGCGCTTTTCTGTTACGTATAAAAACTTGCCCCAGGACGTTACGGTCGGCAGTACGATTTTGATCGATGACGGCTTGATCGGCTTGTCTGTAGAGTCCGTCGAAGGAACGGAAATCCACTGCAGCATCAAGAACGGCGGTACGCTCAAGAGCAAAAAAGGCGTAAACGTACCAGGCGTCAAAGTGAACCTGCCGGGGATTACGGAGAAAGACGCGGACGATATCGTGTTCGGGATCAATCAGGAAGTCGATTTCATCGCAGCCTCCTTCGTCCGCAAAGCGTCCGACATCCTGGAAATCCGGGAAATTCTTGAACGCCACGGGGCCAAAATCGACATCATCGCCAAGATCGAAAATCAGGAGGGCGTCGACAACGTCGATGAAATCCTCGCGGTCGCTGACGGGCTGATGGTTGCACGCGGCGACCTCGGCGTAGAAATTCCGCCAGAAGACGTACCGCTCGTCCAGAAGCGGCTGATTCAAAAGTGCAATCATCTGGGCAAAGCCGTCATCACAGCTACGCAAATGCTCGATTCGATGCAGCGCAACCCTCGTCCGACGCGGGCGGAGGCAAGCGATGTGGCCAATGCTATCTTTGACGGAACAGACGCAATCATGCTCTCCGGCGAGACCGCTGCTGGCAAATACCCGGTTGAATCTGTTGAGACGATGAACCGGATTGCGCTGCGCACCGAACAAGAGCTGAATTACCGCGAAATCTTTCAGCTGCAAGCGATGCGCAAGCAAGTGACGATCACGGAAGCGATCAGCCAGGCGGTTTCGAATGCTGCGCTCGATTTGGGGGCAGCAGCGATTATCACACCGACGGAAAGCGGGCACACGGCACGCATGGTGGCCAAGTACCGGCCAAAGGCACCGATTATTGCGGTCACGCCACATTTGGGCGTACTGCGCAGGCTGACGCTGGTCAACAACGTCTATCCGGTTTTTGCCCCGATGGCCCATACGACGGATGAAATGCTCGAGCTGTCCGTACATGCGTCGCTGCAGTCCGGGATGGTTCGCCACGGCGATTTGGTCATCATTACGGCAGGCGTGCCGGTACGTGAGACGGGTACGACCAACATTATGAAAATCCACGTCATCGGCGACATCATCGGCCGGGGACAAGGCATCGGCAGAAAGGTCGTAACCGGTAAAATCATTTTGGCCAAATCTGCGAAGGAAGCGGTCGAAAAAATGGAGGATGGCGCGATTCTCGTAACGCTTGGCACAGACTCGGACATGGTTCCGGCGTTTTCCCGGGCCGGCGCTGTGATTACCGAGGAAGGCGGCCTTACTTCCCACGCGGCTATCGTCGGATTGAACCTGAATGTTCCCGTCATCGTCGGCGTGCATCGGGCGACAGATTTGCTCAAAGACGGCATGACCGTCACTGTCGATACGGAGCGCGGACATATTTATACGGGGCATGCCCGGGTATTGTAAAGGAGGGTGAGGACGATGGTTTCACCACAGTACGCTGCCGTGCAGTTTCGTGTGCGGTACGGTGAAACAGATCAGATGGGTGTCGTCTACCATACCAACTACCTGAACTGGATGGAGATCGGTCGGACCAATTATTTGCGGGATGCAGCACTCAGCTATCGCGAGCTGGAAGAAAAGGGGCTGCTCCTGCCGCTGACAGATGCATCGGTCTCGTTCAAAGCACCTGCTCGCTATGACGATATGGTAGAGGTCCGCACATGGGTTTTGCAGGTGACGCCGGTACGCCTTGATTTTGCCTATGAGGTGTACCGTGCCTGTGACGGGCAGCTGCTCGTATCAGGGGTGACCAAGCACGTATTTACGAATCGCGAGTTCAAGCCGCTTCGCGTCAACCGCTTTATGCCGGAGCTGTACGAATGGCTGCTCGCCCAGCAAGGAGGGGATGATCAGTAGTGTTCCGCTTACTCGTCGTGCTGTTTATCGCTGTGCCGATTCTGGAAATATGGGGATTGATTTCAGTAGGAAAGGTAATCGGCGGCTGGACAACGGTAGCCCTTGTCATCTTGACCAGCCTGGTCGGAGCGTGGCTGGCCAAACAACAAGGGCTGCAAGTAATCCGTTTGGTGCAGTTGCAATTGTCCCGCGGGCAAATGCCGACAGACGCCCTGATTGACGGTGCGCTTGTGCTGGTGGGCGGACTATTGCTCGTCGTACCGGGGTTTTTTACCGATCTGCTCGGGTTGCTTTTGCTCATCCCGTATACGCGGATGCTCATCCGCCACCTGTTAAAGCTGTGGCTGGTCAGCCTGATCACCTCGGGCCGGATCAAGCTGTTGTTTCGCCGCTAGCGATGGTTACACAGCGGCTCCTTTGATGTATTCCCACAGGTCTTTGTGGACATTTGCCTTGAGCAGTGCGTTTAGTAGCACCAGGCTGACCGGGCCGATGATCAACCCGAGGAATCCAAACAGATGCAAGCCGATAAAGAGTGCAACCAGAGTGAGCAGCGGATCCAGGCCGACGTTCTCGGCTACGATTTTCGGCTCGATAATCTGGCGGAAAATCAGTACGACGCCGTAAAGAATGGACAGGCCGATCACCAGACTGTAATTTCCTTTGAAAAACGCATAAACGATCCACGGTATGAAGACAGTGCCTGTACCCAAATACGGCAGCAGATCGACCAGGCCGGTCAACAATCCGATCGTGATGGCGAACTCGACCCGCATAATGAGCAACCCGACAATCACAATCGCGGCCGTCAGCGATATCAAGGTTAACTGCGCTTTGATAAATCCGAACAGCGCATTGCGCAGATCAAGCACGATCGAATCCATCCTCGAGTTAACCCCTTGCGGCATCAGACGCTGGAAACGGCCCTTCCAGGCGTAAAAGTCCTTGGAGATGAAAAAAGCTCCCAGCAGTGAGATGACCAGCACGGTGGCGAGATTAGGCAAGGACAGCAGCAAGGTTTTCAAGCTGTTGAGGAAGTTCAGGACGAAGCTCTGGCCCGCTTGCGTAATCGTGTGGATGGCCGAACCGATATTGTTGTCGATTGCCGTTTTGTAGTTCGGATCAAGCTGCGCGTACATAAATTCCAGGCGATTGTAGATACCAAGGAGGAAATCCTGCGAGATCAACCGCTGGATGTTGCTGCTCAGATCGGCCAGCGACTGTGGCAGCATGCTCGTCAAATTGCCGATCTCAATCACAGTAAAGGTGACGATCATCGTCACGATGCCGATCGTCAGCACCAGCAGCACCAGCAGCATAAGCAGTACGGACAGCCAGCGCGGTATGCGTACATGCTTTGTCAGCCAGTTGACCGGGCGATTAATGATCAGGGCGATGAGCAAGGAAATCAAAAATGGATAAAGTAAGGGCGTCCCAACCATAATAAGCCAATACGTTATGTAGATGGAAAACAGGACGATCAGGAGGCGGATGATTTGAAACAGGCGAATTTTCCAGTTGGCAATGTTCAGTGATAAAACCTCCTTAATTGGTTACTTTTTCCCTGTAACTTTATTGTAACTAATTTGCGCTATGCTTGCCAATGGAAGGGCGAGTCACAGCCAAAAAGCGCTAGTTTTTGACGTTTTTTCCGGAAATCATTCACAAAACGGACATAATTTACTATAATGTTGTCGGACTATGATGGCTGTTTTTCTCATTCTGCCGAGCAGCTCTCGTTTTCATCAGCCTCGTCTCTTCTTTTGAAAAACGTCGCAGCGTTTCCTAAAACTTAGCGCGCCAAGCGTTTTTCTCAACGCGCACGGATGGAATACAGATAGATGCTCGTCTCACCGGGAATAGCTCCTGCGGTGGCAACAGGAAGACGGCTTTCAAACTAATTTATGGAAAAGGGGAGAGAACTATGACAGCAACACGAGGACTTGAAGGGGTAGTTGCGGCGCAATCTTCTATTTGTTCCATTGTCGATGGAGTATTGTGCTATGGCGGTATCAATGTAGATGAACTAGCCGAAAAGGCCAGCTTTGAAGAAGTAATTTATCTTCTCTGGCATGGAGTACTACCGAAGCGCGATCAGCTGGAGGAATTGAAAAAGCAATTAGGCGACAATGCTAAAGTGCCGGAAGAAGTAATTGCAAACATCCGCACGTATCCACAGGGTGTTCATCCGATGGCGGCTCTCCGCACAGCTGTCTCTACGCTAGGACTCTATGACGCAGAAGCTCAGGAAATGACACCTGAGGCCAACTATCGCAAATCCGTCCGACTGATGGCTCAGACGCCGACAATTGTCGCTGCCTTTGCCCGCATTCGCAAAGGACTTGAGCCGGTAGCCCCCAAAGCTGACTACTCCATCGCCAAGAACTTTCTGTACATGCTGACGGGTGAAGAGCCGTCGGAAACAGCTGTAAAAGCGTTTGATATCGCTCTCATTCTGCACGCTGACCACGAGTTCAACGCTTCCACCTTCTCTGCTCGCGTTACTGTCGCGACGCTGACCGACATCTATTCCGGCATCGTCTCTGCGATCGGAACGCTGAAAGGGCCGCTGCACGGCGGAGCGAACGAGCAAGTCGCAGCGATGCTGAATGAAATCGGCACCATCGCTAACGTCGAGCCGTACATTCGCAAAGCGCTGGACAACAAGGTGAAAATCATGGGCTTCGGCCATCGCGTATACAAAGACGGCGACCCTCGCGCCAAATGGCTGCGCGGTATGTCTGAAAAGCTGACAGCGCAAGTCGGCAAAAGCGAGCTGTACGAGATGTCTGTGAAAATCGAAGAGATGGTGACGAGCGAAAAAGGCCTGAAGCCGAATGTCGATTTTTATTCCGCATCCGTCTACATCGCCCTCGGATTGGAAACGGATTTGTTCACACCTATTTTTGCAATCAGCCGCATGTCAGGCTGGACGGCGCACGTAATGGAACAATTTGAAAACAACCGCCTGATCCGACCGCGTGCCGACTATACAGGTCCGGTAAACCAGCACTACATACCGATTGACCAAAGATAGATTCAGGTTTATGATGACGTAGTAGGACTACCACAGACTGTGGTAGTTTTGCTGCGTCTGCAATTGAAACGGCTTTTCCTCTTACCTCAATAAAATTTCAGTGAATAAATGGAGGGGTTTTATTTGTTTAAAAACTTGTCTGCACCTACCAGTGGCCAAAAAATTACAGTGGATAACGGAAAACTCGTCGTTCCTAACAACCCGGTTATTCCTTTTATCGAAGGGGACGGAACCGGTCCTGATATTTGGAAAGCGTCTGTTCGCGCTTTGGATGCGGCAGTAGAAAAAGCGTACAACGGTGAAAAGAAAATCGCCTGGTTTGAAGTGTACGCAGGTGAAAAAGCGTTCAACCAATACGGCGAATGGCTGCCTGAAGATACGTTGACTGCTGTGCGCGAATACTTGATCGCGATCAAAGGTCCGCTCACGACTCCTGTCGGCGGCGGTATCCGCTCGATCAATGTAGCGCTGCGCCAAGAGCTCGACCTGTACGCTTGCGTGCGTCCGGTGCAATACTTTGAAGGCGTGCCTTCGCCGGTAAAACACCCTGAGCTGACCGACATGGTGATCTTCCGTGAAAACACAGAAGATATCTACGCGGGTGTCGAGTGGGCTGAAGGCACTCCGGAAGTGAAAAAAGTAATCGACTTCCTGCAAAAAGAAATGGGCGTGAAAAAAATCCGCTTCCCGGAAACATCCGGTATCGGAATCAAGCCAGTGTCCAAAGAAGGAACAGAGCGTCTGGTTCGTGCAGCCATCAACTACGCCCTGGACAACAACCGCAAATCCGTTACGCTCGTCCACAAAGGCAACATCATGAAATTCACCGAAGGCGCGTTCAAAAACTGGGGATATGCTCTGGCTGAAGCCGAATTCGGCGACAAAGTGTTCACATGGGCTCAATACGACCGGATCAAAGCAGAAGGCGGAGACGCCGACAAAGCGCAAAAAGAAGCGGAAGCGACAGGCAAGCTGATCGTGAAAGACGTCATCGCCGACGCCTTCCTGCAGCAAATCCTGACTCGTCCGGCAGAATACGATGTCGTCGCTACACTGAACCTGAACGGCGACTACGTATCTGATGCGCTGGCTGCACAAGTCGGCGGCATCGGGATTGCACCTGGTGCGAATATCAACTACGTCACAGGTCATGCCATTTTTGAAGCAACCCACGGTACTGCGCCGAAATACGCCGGCCTGGACAAAGTAAATCCGTCTTCCGTCATTCTCTCGGGCGAAATGATGCTCCGCCACCTGGGCTGGAACGAAGCGGCTGACCTGATCATCAACTCAATGGAGAAAACGATCTCGGCCAAAACGGTCACATACGATTTCGCTCGCCTGATGGATGGGGCAACCGAGCTGAAATGCTCTGAGTTCGCTGATGCCTTGATTAAAAATATGTAAGCTTTGCATTGAGTGACAAAAACGTAGGAGGGAAGCAAGATGGGATTTCAAAGGAAAAAAATCGCAGTAATCGGTAGTGGTTTTACTGGAGCGACAACCGCATTCATTCTCGGTCAAAAAGAACTGGGCGATGTGGTACTGGTTGACATCCCCCAATTGGAAAACCCGACTAAAGGTAAAGCGCTCGATATGATGGAATCTTCTCCGGTACTTGGCTTCGATGCCAACATTACCGGTACGTCCGACTACGCAGAGATCGCAGGTGCTGACCTGGTCATCATCACTGCCGGGATTGCCCGCAAGCCCGGCATGTCCCGCGACGACTTGGTCAACACCAACGCCGGCATCATGCGTTCTGTAGCTGAACAAGTAAAGACGCATGCGCCAAACTCGATTGTCATCGTATTGTCCAACCCGGTTGATGCCATGACGTATACGTTCTACAAGACATCAGGGTTCCCGAAAGAGCGCGTAATCGGACAATCCGGCGTGCTTGACACGGCGCGTTTCCGCACGTTTGTAGCAGAAGAGCTGAACGTTTCCGTCGAGGATGTCACCGGTTTCGTGCTCGGAGGTCATGGCGATGACATGGTTCCGCTCGTTCGTTACTCCTACGCCGGCGGCATTCCGTTGGAAACCCTCATCTCCAAAGAGCGTCTGGATGCAATCGTAGAGCGGACTCGCAAGGGGGGCGGCGAAATCGTCAACCTGCTTGGAAACGGCTCGGCTTACTACGCGCCGGCAGCATCGCTCGTGCAAATGGCTGAAGCGATCCTGAAAGACAAGAAACGCATTCTGCCTTCCATCGCCCTGCTGCAAGGCGAATACGGCTACAACGATCTGTACCTGGGTGTACCGACGCTGCTCGGTGGCAACGGTATCGAAAAAATTTACGAACTGGAACTGACTGCGGAAGAGAAAGCAGCCCTCAATAAGTCTGCTGACTCTGTGCGCAGCGTCATGAAGGTTTTACAGTAATTCAAAATCCCATCACCTACGATTTCAGGCATCTCCTGCTTCAGGGGGTGCCTGTTTTACGTCTGGGTCTTTACAGAAATTTTACTTGTGTCGTTTTCTGTCATCTGTCAGACTTAAAGTGAATGTTAAGCGCACTCTAATAAAAACAGTATAGAAAGCTTGTTGCAAGTGTTGATAACACGGGAGGTCAAGAGAGTGACAAAAATATTAGTTGTCGACGACGAAACATCAATTGCCAAACTGCTTCAATTCAACCTGGAAAAGGCAGGCTTTGAAGTAGTGGCGGCTTATGATGGAAAACAAGCACTGGAGATGGTTTACCAAGAAAAACCGGACTTTATTATTCTCGATCTGATGCTGCCCAAGATGGATGGCATGGACGTCTGCAAAGCGCTTCGCCAGGAGCGAATCCAGACGCCGATTTTAATGCTGACAGCAAAAGACGATGAATTGGAAAAAATACTTGGCCTGGAGCTGGGGGCAGATGACTACCTGACCAAGCCGTTTAGCCCGAGGGAAGTCGTCGCCCGTGTCAAAGCGATTTTGCGCCGGACGCAGACAAGCCCTGATCAGCCGCAGGATGGCGGCGATGTTGTCCTGCAATTCGGCAACATCCGGATTTATCCGGAGCGGTATGAAGTTCTGCGCGGCGAGGAGAAGGTCGAGCTGACGCCGAAGGAATTTGAGCTGCTGCACCATCTGGCCAGTTACCATGGCCGCGTAATGACGCGCGATCAGCTCTTGAACGCTGTCTGGAACTACGACTTTATCGGAGACTCACGGATTGTCGATGTGCATGTCAGCCACTTGCGGGAGAAGCTGGAAGAGGATACGAAAAATCCACGGTATATCAAGACGGTGCGCGGCTTGGGCTACAAGCTGGAAGGATAGGTACAGGAGGATGAGCAATTGACGCGCTTTCGCTTGAAATTGACCCTAACAATCCTCGGACTGATCTCGCTGGTGCTGCTTTTGCTCGGCGGTTTTTTTGCCAAAGTCCTGGAGCGCTCTTATCTGGAATCGCTCTCGGATTTGCTCAGGCGGGAAGCGCTGCTCATCTCCGAAGCAGTCCATACCCCGGAGGTCATGACGAATCCCCAGCTGCTGGAAAATCGCGTCAAGCAATTTCAGTCCGTAGAGACGCGCATCACCGTCATCGACAAGACGGGACGGGTACTGGCAGATAGCAGACAAAGCCCGTCCGAGATGGAGAACCACGCCGACCGCCCTGAATTCGAAAGCGCGATGAAAGGGCAGACGGGCAACTTCACGCGCTACAGCGAGACGATCGGCTACGAGATGATGTACGTCAGCGTACCGATTTATCAGCAAGGTGAAATCGTCGGCGTAGCCCGCTCAAGCATGTCGATGCAAAATATCAACACGACCATTCACGAGATGTGGTACAGCCTGTTAACCGGCCTGTTTATTACCCTGATCGTAGGGTCGATCGTCAGCACGCGATTTGCTGCCAGCATAACACAGCCGATCGAGGAAATTACACGTGTCGCACGAAACATTACACAGCGGCAATACGAGAGCCGCGTCAAGCTGAAGGCCAAGGATGAGATCGGCCAGCTTGCCGGGGCGATCAACTTTATGGCTTCCAGTCTGGAAAAGCAGATGTACGAAATATCGGAGAATCAGCAGCGGCTGACCGGTGTTTTAACGAATATGACCAGCGGGGTCATTCTCGTCACGGAGACGAAGCGAATCATGCTGGTCAATCCGGCCGTAGAGCGATTGCTGGGAACGACGAGTCAGGAGCTTGTCGGCAAGACGCATATCGACGCCAGCAAGAGCTTTGAACTGAGCCAGTTCATCGACCGGTGCATTGCGACCGGGGAAAAGTTTCGCGAGGAGATTCACATCTACTATCCGCAGGAGCGCATCCTCGATGTGAACTTTGCCCCCTACATCAACTTCAAGGGCGAAATCAAAGGTGTCGTTGCTGTGCTTCACGACATTACCGACATCCGCCGGCTGGAGAAAATGCGCAGCGAGTTCGTCGCCAACGTCTCGCATGAGCTGCGCACGCCGATTACGTCGATTAAAGGATTCACCGAGACCTTGCTCGACGGCGCGATGATGGATGAAGAGACGTGCCGGACCTTTTTGCAAATTATTTCAGACGAGAGCGAGCGCTTGTTCCGGCTGATTCGAGAAATTTTGGATTTGTCCAAAATCGAACAGCGGCGGTTGGTGCTCTCGCTGCAGGAGATTAACCTGCAGCAGTTGATTCTCGATACCGTCACGTTATTGCAGGAAGTGATCCAGCGAAAAGACTTGACGGTGACAGCGCCAGACGACGAATTCTGGATCATTACGGACAAAGATTGCCTGCATCAGATCTTGCTCAATCTGATCAACAATGCCGTCGCATACACGCCTGAAGGCGGCTCGATCACGGTCGAGCTAGAGCACGCCGAGGATACAGTGGCGATTCGGGTCAGCGATACCGGGATTGGCATCCCTGAGAAGGATATCGGGCGGATCTTCGAACGCTTTTACCGCGTCGATAAAATGCGTTCCCGCGATTCCGGCGGCACGGGTTTGGGATTGGCGATCGTCAAGCACCTTGTGGAAAGCTTGCACGGACATATTGCGGTTGTCAGCGAGGAAGGCAAGAGCTCATCGTTTACGGTCACACTGCCGATCGCACCAAAAGATACGTGGAAAGGCTGAGCAAGCGCAAACCTTTTCACATGAAATGAGACGGCTTGCCCCATACTAAGAGGAGGGGGTGAGTCGTGGTGCTAAACACATGGCTAGCCGGGATGCTTCTGCTGGCACAGGCAAATGCCGGCTCTGACCTGGTGAAGGTGACGCTGTTCGATAAGCTCGTGCACGTCGTCAGCGTGAATGAGTACGTTCTGCCTTTTTCCGCCGATTTGCCCATCATCGACCCGGATAAAGTCAGCAAGTTGACGCGGACGATCTCCAAGCGAGTCTTCACCGAACCGATCAATGCAGCATATGACGAGTCAGGCAAGCTGAACCCGGAACGGAACGGACTGCAGCTTGACCGCTTCTCCTTTGAACAGGCGGTGTACAGCCGCCTGTATGGGGAGACGACAGGCGATGTAAAAGTCCCGACCATGCAAATTCTGCCCCGCGTCGACCGCAGGCTGCTCAAGCAGCTCACGGAAAAGCGCATCGGCAGCTATACGACGTATTACAATCACCGGAATGAAAATCGCAATCATAACATTTTTCTCTCGGCCATGGCCATCGACAGCCACGTCGTATTTCCGGGAGAAATTTTTTCGTTTAACCAGGTGGTCGGACAGCGAACGAGGGAAAAGGGCTACCGGGAGGCGCCGGAAATTGTCAGGGGGGAAATGTCCGAAGGCATTGGCGGCGGCATCTGCCAAACGTCATCCACCTTGTTTAATGCGGTTGACAGAGCTGGACTGCACATCGTCCAGCGCTATTCGCACAGCCGCAACGTCCAGTACGTTCCCCCCGGACGGGATGCAACCGTAAGCTGGTACGGCCCCGATTTCCGCTTTCAAAACAAGTACGCCTACCCGATTCTCGTACGCTCGTATGCCAGGAATGGGCAGATTACCGTCTCGATTTACTCATTCGAGGAGATCGAATACGATCCAAGAACAGTTCCATAGCAATGAATACAGGGGAGGTTTTATACTTTCTCTGTATTTTTTTGTTTTCTGGCTGGAATGGACCTTCTCACAGGTGAAGCGCTTAGCTAACAAAACAGGCGGCCGACGATGATGGTTGTGGATGACGACACGCTTATCCGCTAACTGGTAGGTCTGCCGCGCCCTTCGTAACAAGAAGACGGGCGAGTCTTCATCAGCTACCCCAGCACGTGCCTGATCCACAAAATAATCCTTCCGACAATATACCCGAGGACGATGACCCAAAAAATTTTTCCCCAGACAGACAACCCGCGGATAAACTCACGCAGGCTTTTTCGACGATTCGGTGTTTGACTCATACGCATTGGCTCCTTTTTCGCGATTGTTATACCGGATAAACAGGAAGATGCCTGCCAAAATAATCAGGCCGCCGATCCATTGCGGCACTGTAACGATTTCACCGAGAAGAAAATAAGCGAGAATGGACGTGCCGATTGGTTCACCGAGAATACTCATGGAAATGGTCGATGTATTCAACCACTTGATCACCCAGTTAAAGATCGAATGTCCAAGAATCGTCGGGATGAGCGCCAGGCAGAAAAACCAGCCCCAATCCGTAAGTGGATACCCCGTTAGCGGATAGCCGAGGACCAGGTCGTAGACGAGCAGGCAAACCGTGCTGGCGAAGTAGACGACCAGCGTGTAGGAGACGAGTGACAGCCCCTGGCGGACATACTGACCAATCAGCCAGTAAATGGTCACAGTCAACGCACCGAGCAGCGCCAGGATGTCTCCGAACAGCGCGCTGCCGCCAACGCGGAAGTCGCCCCAGCCGATGACGAAGCTGCCGATGATGGCCAAAAGACCGCCGGCAAGGCCGAGCTTGGCAACTTTTTCGCCGAACAGGAAGTAGCCACCGACAAAGGCAAACAGCGGCTGCAGTGTGACCAGTACGGTGGAGCTGGCAACAGACGTATAGCGCAGCGATTCAAACCAGAGCAGGAAGTGACTGGCCAGGAAAGCCCCGGAGAGCAGGCTGAGCAGCCATTGCTTGCCGCTCATCTGCTTGATCTCGCCAACGGCTCCGCGCGTCCAGATCAGCATCGGCAGCGTGAGCAAGACTGACAGCAGCAGCCGATAGGTCGCAATGATCGGTGCCGGAGCAGACGCCAGCTTGACGAAAATGGCCGAAGTAGAAACAGCGATGACTCCGATGAGCAGGGCCAGATAGGGCGGAAACGCAGGTTTTTGCAATTGGGAACACCTTCACTTTGCTTTTCACAGTTGATGCCATACTGCTTATTGTAACGGTTGTCCTGCTTGGCGACAATTGCTTATCGAGGAACACCGTTCCCGGGGTTTTTTTGCCACTCAAGACAAGCCTATGGTATGATGAAAGTTAGCAATTTCTATGAGATGAGGTGTCGGAAGAGATGGGCCATTTGGTGTTGATTGACGGAAACAGTATAGCCAATCGTGCGTTTTATGCCCTACCCTTGCTTTCTACGTCAAGCGGATTGCACACGAATGCAGTGCTGGGGTTTACCACCATGCTGTTAAAAGTGCTGGAAGAAATGAACCCTACGCATATTCTGGTCGCGTTTGACGCAGGCAAGGTCGTATTTCGTCACAGCGAATTTACGGAATACAAAGCCGGCAGAGCAAAAACACCACCAGAGCTGTCCGAACAATTTCCGTTATTGCGCGAGCTGTTGGATGCCTTTTCCATTCAGCGCATTGAGCTTGAAGGCTACGAGGCTGACGACATCATCGGCACGCTGACGCTTGCCGCAGACCAAGAGGGACTGAAGACAACCGTTATAACGGGCGACAAAGACATGCTTCAGCTCGTTTCCGCAAACGTCACGGTCGCGTTGACGCGAAAAGGTGTTAGCGAAATCGAGCAGTACACGACTGCTGAAATAGAAGAAAAGTACGGCTTGAAACCGGAGCAGATCATCGATTTGAAAGGCCTCATGGGCGATACCTCGGACAATATTCCCGGCGTCCCCGGCGTTGGCGAAAAGACGGCGTTGAAGCTGCTGCACCAGTACGGCACTGTCGAAGAGGTTTTGGCTCACATCGACGAAGTGTCCGGCAAAAAGCTGCAGGAAAACCTGCGGAACAATGTCGAGCAAGCCAAGCTGAGCAAATCCTTGGCGACGATCTATCGCGCTGCGCCGATCGGGATTGATGCGGCGACAACCGCGTACGAAGGCTACGAGTCCAGCCAATTACTGGATTTTTTCAAAAAAATGGAGTTTAAATCACTGATCTCTCGGGTAAAGGGTAGCAGTGATGGAACGCATTACAGCAGTGCAGAGGGAGGCGCTGAGCGGACGGGGGAGGCCGCTGGCGAGAGTGCTTCGGGCTTCCGCTATCAGCGCGTCGAAGCCGACACGGCCGAGTCATTTTCCTCGCTGCTGACGTCACCGATGAGCCTGTATGTGGAGATGGACGGGGATAACTACCACCATGCGCCGTTGCTCGGGTTTGGCCTGGCAAGCGAAGGCGTGACGCTCTACGTGCCGTTTGAAGTAGCCCAGCAGTGGGATGCGTTCAAGGATTGGCTGCAGGATGCCGGGAAAGCGAAGTACGTCTTTGACGGCAAGCGCGATGTGGTTGCGCTCGCCTGGAACGGGATGTCGCTAAAGGGCGTCACATTCGATCTGTACCTCGCCTCTTATTTGCTGAACGCGACAGAGGGCGACCCGCTGCTCAGCGATGTCGCGGGCCAGTATGCGAGTGTCGCGCTGGTTGCCGACGAGGAGCTGTACGGCAAAGGGGCGAAGCGCGTCCTCCCGGAAATCGCCGTTTTGTCTGAGCATGTCGCGCGCAAAGCGACAGCGATCTGGCAAAGCATCGCTCCGGTCAAAGAGGCGATCGCCGCCAACCAGCTGGACGAGCTGCTGAACGAGCTGGAAGGGCCGCTCAGCCTCGTTCTGGCCGAAATGGAACACATGGGGGTCAAGGTAGACGGAAGCCGCTTGGTCAGCATGGGACAGGAGCTGGACGAGAAGCTGGAAGCCCTCACTGCCGAGATTCATGAGCATGCCGGAAGCGAGTTCAACATCAATTCACCCAAACAGCTAGGGGAGATTTTATACGATCGCCTGGCCCTGCCTGTGTTGAAGAAAACCAAGACCGGTCCGTCTACGAGTGCCGACGTGCTGGAAAAGCTGGCACCGTATCATCCGATAATCGAAGCCATTCTCAACTTCCGCCAGTTGGGTAAGCTGCGCTCTACGTATATCGAGGGCTTGCTCAAGGAGATTCATCCCCAGACGAGCAAAGTGCATACGCGCTTTAACCAGGCGACGACAGCAACGGGCCGGTTGAGCAGCATCGAGCCGAATCTGCAAAACATCCCGATCCGCCTGGAAGAGGGCCGAAAAATCCGCGAAGCGTTTATCCCTTCCGAAGCAGGCTGGTATATGCTCGCTGCGGACTACTCGCAAATCGAACTGCGGATCCTCGCCCACATCTCGCAGGATGCCAACATGCTGGATGCGTTCAGCAAGGGGATGGACGTGCATACCCGTACAGCGATGGACGTCTTTGGCGTAGCAGAAGATGAGGTGACCGCTCTGATGCGCAGACAGGCAAAGGCCGTCAACTTCGGGATCGTCTACGGGATCAGCGACTACGGCTTGTCGCAAAACCTGAACATTACCCGCAAAGAAGCAGCCGATTTTATCGAACGTTACTTCGCCGTGTTCTCCGGCGTGAAAAAATATATGGAAGATATCGTCAAGCAGGCGAAACAGGACGGTTTCGTGACGACACTGCTGCACCGTCGCCGCTATTTGCCGGAAATTAAAAGCAGCAACTTCAATCTGCGCTCGTTTGCCGAACGCACGGCCATGAATACGCCGATCCAGGGAACGGCGGCAGATATTATCAAACTGGCGATGATCCGCATGCAGCAAAGCATTGCCGAAGCCAAGCTGGCGAGCCGCATGCTGCTGCAAGTGCACGATGAGCTTGTCTTTGAGGTGCCGGAAGCGGAGCTAGCCAAGATGCAGCAACTCGTACCGGAAGTCATGGAGAGTGCACTGGCGCTCAGTGTGCCGCTGAAAGTAGATGTCAACTACGGCCGAACCTGGTACGAAGCGAAGTAGGAGGAGCAGAAGATGCCGGAATTACCTGAGGTAGAGACCGTTGTCCGCACGCTGCGGCAGCTTGTCAGCGGAAAGTCGATCGAGCGAGTCAGCGTCCATCTTCCGCGGATTATTCGCCGCCCTGATGACGTGATGGAATTTGCCGCCCAGCTCGTCAACCAGACGATTCACAAGGTGGAGCGTCGGGCCAAATTCATTCTCTTCCACCTCGATCGCGACATACTGATCTCGCATTTGCGCATGGAAGGCCGTTACGGCTTGTACAAAGCAAGTGACGAGCTGGAAAAACACACGCATGTCGTCTTCCACTTTACAGACGGTACGGAGCTGCGCTATCGCGACGTACGTCAGTTCGGAACGATGGATTTGCTTCCTTTCGAAGCGGCAGCCACGTCCGAGCCGCTGGCCAAGCTGGGACCGGAACCGCTCGATGAACAGTTTACCGCAGCGCGTTTTCGCAAGATGCTCAAACAGCGGACAACAAAAATCAAGCCGCTTTTATTAAATCAAGAATTTCTCGTCGGACTGGGGAATATTTATGTGGACGAGGCGCTTTTTCAGGCCAGGCTGCACCCGGAGCAGCCAGCCAATTCGCTTTCGCCGAAACAGGTCGATCGCCTGTATGAAAGCATTGTCGCCACGCTTTCAGAAGCGATTGATCAGGGCGGGAGCTCGATTAAGTCGTATGTCAACGGGCAAGGGGAAATGGGGATGTTCCAACAGTCACTGAAGGTCTACGGCAGGGCAGGCGAGGCTTGCGACGTCTGTGCGACGCCGATCATTCGCTTTGTGGTCGGGGGGCGCGGCACGCACATTTGCCCGAAATGCCAGAAGCGAAAATGATGATAAAGGAGTGTGCTGCATGATACTTGGGTTGACGGGAGGCATTGCGAGCGGGAAGAGTACAGTCACAGCCATGCTGAGAGCGCGCGGAATCACGGTCATCGATGCTGACCAGATTGCGCGCGAGGTGGTCGAGCCGGGCATGTCAGCTTACGAGGCGATCGTCGCCCATTTCGGTCAGGAAATCCTCAAGCCTGACGGTCAAATCGACCGCAAGCAGCTGGCGGAGATCATCTTTGCCAATCAAGCCGAGCGGCAGGTGCTTAATTCCATCGTCCACCCGGAAGTTCGCAGGGTGATGCGCCAGCAAGCCGAGCAGGCAGAAGAGGCCGGGGAAGACATCGTCTTCATGGATATTCCGCTGCTGTTCGAAAGCAAGCTGCAGCACATGGTGGACAAAACGGTCGTCGTCTACGTGCCGGTGGAAAAACAGCGCCAGCGGCTGATGGAGCGGGATGAGCTTGACGACAGGCAAGCCGAGCAAAGGCTGCAGGCGCAATTCCCGATCCAGCAGAAGAAGGAGCTGGCCGACTACGTCATCGACAACGAAGGAACCCGTGAAGAGACTGAGGCGCAAGTCGATCAGCTCATTGCTCGCTTGCGTGCGGATGCGGAGTTGGCATAATGAAACGCAATCGGGCCGTTTGGGGACTTTTAACGGTACTGCTGGGAGTATTCATGGCAATCAACACCTCGACCGTCTGGAAGTGGATGTACCCGATCAAGTACCAGCAGGAGATCAAGCAGGCGTCACAGCGCTACGCGGTCGATCCGCATCTGGTGCTGGCGATTATCCGTGCCGAAAGCGATTTTGACCCGACGAGAGTCTCGAAAAAAGGTGCGCTCGGGTTGATGCAGGTGATGCCTGACACGGCCAGTTGGGTGCTGTCGCAGGCGGACTTCGCCGATGCGTCGATGGACAACATCACCCATCCGAAGGTGAATATCGACGTCGGCACGTGGTATTTGTCGTTTTTGCTGAAAAAGTTTGCCGGTGACACCGTGCTGGCTGTGGCCGCCTACAATGCCGGGCCCGGGAATGTAACCGCCTGGCTGGCACGCAGTCAGTGGAACGGTTCCAGCGACACCATTGCGGACATTCCGATCGGCGAAACGCGCCATTACGTGCAGCGTGTGCTGTATTTCCATCAACGGTATAACCAGGTTTACTCGGATCAGCTCGAATAGGAAAGGCGTCTTGTCCAAAGCGGAAAAGGCGTCTTTTTTGTTTACAAAAAGTCCAAATATTTATTTTTTAGTAAAACACATTGATAATTGTGACATACTTATTATAATAGAGATAACGAATAAAGGGTAACTTAATTGTTAGGAAGGGGATTCTTATGACTATCAGAATTGGCATAAACGGTTTCGGACGAATTGGACGTATGGTTTTTCGCAGAGCTATTCAAGATCCCAACATTGAAATCGTAGCAATCAATGCTAGCTATCCCCCTGAAACACTGGCTCACCTGCTTAAGTATGATACCATTCATGGTCGTATAAATAATGAAATCGAAGTGAAGGACAACCGGATTTTTGTCGATGGCAAACCGACGGTGGTTCTGTCTGACCGCAATCCGCTCAATTTGCCTTGGGGTGAGTTGGGCGTAGAGATCGTGGTCGAGGCAACGGGAAAATTCAAGGATCGCGAAGGCGCGTCCAAGCATTTGCAAAGCGGTGCGAAAAAAGTCGTCATCACTGCTCCGGCCAAGGATGAGGACGTTACCATTGTCATGGGTGTAAACGACGAAGCGTACGATCACGCCAACCATCACATCGTCTCCAATGCCTCATGCACGACCAATTGTCTCGCGCCGGTAGCCAAGGTGCTGCATGAAGCATTCGGCATCGAGCAAGGCTTGATGACGACGATTCACTCGTACACGAACGATCAGGTGAACATTGACAATCCGCATAAAGATTTGCGCCGTGCACGCGCTTGCGGCCAGTCCATCATCCCGACGACGACGGGGGCTGCCCGGGCTGTGGGGAAAGTGCTACCGGAGCTGAACGGACGCTTAAACGGGTTCTCCCTGCGTGTACCGACGCCAAATGTCTCCGTGGTCGATCTCGTGGTCAACACGAAAAAGAGCATTACGGTGGAGGAGGTCAATCGCGTCCTGAAAGAGGCGAGTCAAGGCAGCATGAAGGGGTACCTGGAATTCTCCAACGATCCGCTCGTCTCCAGCGATTTCAATGGCAATGACCACTCCTCCATCATCGATGGCCTGTCGACGATGGTCATGGGACAAAATCAGTTGAAAGTCATCGCGTGGTATGACAACGAGTGGGGTTACTCATGCCGGGTTGTCGATCTGGTGCGTCACGTAGCAGAGATGAACAACTCAAAAAACGACAGTGACCGCTTCGTCCTGACGGGCAGTGCCCAAAGCTGAACATACGGACAATCCGGCCAGGCTCTTATCATCGCAAGCGTTCGTCTGCATGCTGATGACACAGTAAGCAAGCAAAGGAAATAATGCGCGACCCAAGTTTTTCAGGGATGCGCATTTTTTTCTGCACATTATTTAACTTTTTGTGTTACTATGTTTCTATTGTGCCCGATCTACTTGGCATAGTGAAGCTAGAGAAAAAGGAGTAACGAGTGATGAATGGATCGAAGCGCAACGTAATCATCGCCTTGATGGTTGCAACCTTTTTGACAGCGATCGAATCGACGATCATCAGTACGGCGATGGCTGCAATCGCCCGGGACTTGGGAGACAGTCAACTGTTCTCCTGGGTATTCTCGCTGTATTTGCTGACGGCGGCTGTAACGACGCCGATTTACGGCAAGCTGGCCGACCTGTTTGGCCGCAAGCCTGTCTTTCTGTTTGGGGCGACGCTCTTTTTGATTGGCTCGCTGCTGTGCGGAATGAGCGGCAGCATGACACAGCTCATCATCTTCCGGGCCATCCAGGGCTTGGGAGCGGGGGCGATCCAGCCGATCACGATGACGATCATCGGCGATCTCTTCAGCAATGAAGAGCGGGCGAAGCTGATGGGACTCTTCGGCGCGATGTGGGGTGTAGCCGGGATTATCGGGCCGCTGGTCGGCGGATTTTTTGTCGACTATGTGTCGTGGCATTGGATCTTTTACTTTAACGTGCCGGTCGGGATCGCCTCGTGCCTGCTGCTGATGAAGTTTTTCCATGAAGACGTCCCGCGCAAAAAGGTCAGTATCGACTACCTTGGGGCGAGCCTGTTCGCAGTCTGTATCGGCTTGTTTCTCTACGTCATCCTGGCCGCAGGTGAGGGCGGCAGCTTCCACATCGACGGGACGGACCTGCTGCTGCTTGCCGTCAGTCTGGCGCTGTTCATCGTATTTCTGCAGGTAGAGAGACGCGCGGTAGAGCCGATGCTGCCGCTGCCCCTGTTCAAGCGCAAAATCATCGCGGTTACACAGCTTGTTTCATTTGCTCATGGAGCCGTGCTGATCGGAACATCTGCCTACATTCCGATCTGGATTCAGGACGTGCTTGGTCATTCGGCGATGTACGCCGGGTTTGCCTTGCTGCCGATGTCCATCGCCTGGACGCTGATGGCCAGTGTCGGCGGACGGATGCTGCTCAAGATCGGCTACAAAGGCGTAGCCGTGATCGGGATGGCGATTATTCTGCTCGGCTGTGCCTGGCAGTCGATACTGACGCCGACAAGTCCGGCCTGGATGATCCCCGGCATGACGCTGGTCATCGGAGCGGGCTTCGGCTTTTCCTTTACGGCGCTGACGCTCGCTGTGCAGAACGCGGTCTCCTGGCAGCAGCGCGGTGTGGCGACGGGATCGCTGCAGTTTGTCCGGACGCTCGGCCAGACAGTAGGCGTGGCGCTGCTCGGGGCTACACTGAACATGTTCCTCACAGACAGCGGTGTCAGCGGCAAGGTCGTTGGCTTGCAGGCCGTGTTTGTTGCCATGCTGATTTTGTCCGTGCTCGGAATGCTGATCGCGATCTTCCTGCCGAAGCAAGAGGACCCGGCCACAGCAGGGCAGTAATGGGCGAAGATTAAGGGACACACCGGCAGGAATAACTCTATCAAAAGACAAAGACAAAGCGCAAACCGGGGAAACAGCCGCTTCCCAGGGATGCGCTTCGTCTTTTACGCCAAACCGGGGTGATTACCGGTTGACGATGCTCTTCACGTTGAACAGCTCTTCATCTTCAAAGCCGATGATCGAGGTGCGCAGCTCGCTTTTCAAATCAATTTCATATGAAAAGCGCAAATCGTTGCCGCGACCGTCTTTCAGCACGCGAACGACCGGACGATGGCAGTAGTTCGCATCCACTTTGCAGACGACGCCGCTCTCCCCGGTGTTCAGCACGACACCGGTGCCGAGCGGGAAAATCGCAATGTGCTGGCGAAAGGCATTGATCAGGGAGTGATCAAAGAGATAGCCGCCCGAGCCCATCAAGTATTCCAGCGCGTCCTGGGGCAAGTAGCGCCTGCGCCAGGGCCGCGGTGTCGTCAAGGAGTCGTACACGTCACAGATGCCGACGATCTGTGCGTACTCGTGGATTTGCTGTCCTTTCAACCCCTGGGGGTAGCCGCTGCCATTCAGCCGCTCGTGATGCTGCAGCGCCACGTGGGCAGAGAGCAGGGAAATGTCATGCTGCTTGCGCAGGATGTCAAAGCCGTTCATCGCGTGCTGCTTGGCAATCTCCTGCTCTTCCGCAGTCCAGCGCGTCGTTTTGGCTGTGAGCTCCGGCGGCAGGGCAATTTTGCCGATATCGTGCAAAAGGGCGCCGATGCCAAGTTCAGTCAGTTGCTTGCGGTTGTAGCCGATGGACATGCCGACGGCCGTAGACAGCACCGCTACGTTGACGGCGTGGTGATACATGGCGCCCGACTGTGCGGTGAGATTGGTCAGATGGAGAACGATTTCCTCGTTGTTCATCAAGTCTTCCAGGATGGAGTGAAACGCTTCCTGAAAATGCAGCCCCATGTCTTTTACGGAAATGCGCCGGGCTATCGTATTGGAATTGGTAATTTGCCTGACGGTTTTTTTGATCGTTTCGATCGTCTTCGTACGTGTCTCCGGCTGGATCAAATCTTTGACGACGATGTCGTCAGTCCGCGCGTCTTCAATATATATAGAATCAGTACCAGACCTGATCAAGCCGAGAATAAGTCGGTCGGTTAGCTGGACACCGGCGCCGAGCAAAACTTTTCCATCATCCGTGAACACAGAGCTGGCCAGTTTCATGCCGGATTTAGCTTGATTGACAGAGAGCAAGCGCATGTCCAATCCTCCTTCATCAACGTTCCCTCAGTGTAAATTCATTGTAGAAAATGTCAGTGCCATTTGAAATAGGTAATAGGATTGGAACTTGACTAGGCAGGAAAGATGAGGGACACTGAAGGAAAGTACCGTCAAATCTGGAGTTGATAGTTCATGCGATGTCCGTTTTGTGAAAATAATAGTACCAGAGTCTTGGACTCCAGGCCGTTCAACAACAATAAATCAATTCGCCGCCGCAGAGAGTGCGAGGATTGTGGCCGCCGGTTTACCACCTTTGAAGTAGTCGAAGAGACCCCGTTGTTGATTGTGAAAAAAGACGGAGCCCGCGAGGAGTTTAACCGCGACAAAATACTGCGTGGCTTGATTCGAGCCTGTGAGAAAAGGCCTGTTTCCCTGGAAGTTTTGGAAAATGTCGTGAATGAAATCGAAAAGGAATTGCGCAGTCTGGCCCAATCGGAGGTTTTAAGCAAGGATGTGGGAGAAAAGGTAATGGAACGGTTATACTACGTAGACGAGGTCGCCTATGTACGCTTTGCCTCCGTATACCGCCAGTTCAAAGACATTAACGTCTTTATGCGCGAGCTGGAGGAGCTGCTGGCCCAGGCGCGGAACAATCCTAACAAATTTTTGACCTCAGGAGGGGGAACGGACGAGAGATGAGACAGGTTCATCTGTCCGGACGGTATCTCGCTATCATTCTGCTCATCAGTCTGCTTGCGAGCGGATGCACGAATGGACAGACCTCATCACCCGGCAGCGGTCAAACCTCGACAACGATACATACGTCGTCGGAATCAATGCCAGGAACGCCAGGGGGGACTACAGCCTCTCGCATCGGTGGAAACTTGGCGATCGCAGTTCTGGAACAGTTGCCGGCCTTTGACCCGTTTGGCTCGAGCAAACAGGAGCCACAGCTGCACCCGTTCGAGGCGTTGACCTACCAAGGGCTGCTGACGCTTGCGGACGACCAGACACTGAAGCCTGCGCTGGCTTCTGCCTGCCAGGTCGAACAGGCAAGTGGCAAGCATATCGTTCAACTGACGCTGCGCCAAGGCTTGCAATGGTCTGACGGCCAACCGGTTACGGTCGAAGACGTGCAGTACAGTCTGGAGCTGTACGCGAGACCGGATTATTACGGTGTCTGGCGAGAACAGCTGCACTTGATTACAGGCGCTTCCGCTTACCGCTCAGGCCAAGCGGAGCACCTTGCCGGGATCGCGCTGGATCCGGCCAAAGGCGTCGTGCGAATTTCTCTGGAGAGAGATGACATAGCGTTTCTGCAGGCGCTGCGTGCGCCGCTGCTGCCCAAGCATCAACTGACAGGCAAGTCCGTAGGGGAAATCGATGTCCTGTCACAGGCGGGCCGGATCGTCGGTACCGGCCCGTTTCAAATCAGGCAGAAGGAAGCGAAGGGCTGGCAGTACGCCGCCAACGAACGGTACTACGCGGGCATGCCGAAGCTCGCCGCCGTGCGGGTCGTACCTGTCGCACCGGCCGATCTCTACGCGAAAATGAGTTCAGGCGAAGTACAGTGGGCATGGGTTACACCGGAGATGGCGAGTCAATTGCCCACGGAGCTGAGCGAGCAGACCGAGCTGCTCAAGGGACCGGCCAGCGGCTACCAATTTCTCGGCTTTAACGTGAAGAGCCCTGCCTTGCAAGACGTTGCCGTACGCCGTGCCCTGGCCCAAGCGATTGACCCCGGGATGATCAGCAAACAGCAATTGTACGGGCTCGCGGAAACGGTCGACAGTCCGTTGGCGCCGCAATCGTTTGCCCATGCAGCGGAGGCTTATCCGGTGTACGACGTGGAACAAGCGAAGCAGGTACTGGCGCAAAAAGGCTACAGTGAGCAAAAGCCGCTGACGCTGACACTGGTGTATCCGACAGCGAGCGAAGTCCGCGAACGGCTGGTCAAGAGCCTGGTAGCCGCGTGGGCGAGTCTGCCGGTCAAAATCGAGCAGAAAGGCTTGGCGCCGGAAGAATACGCTGCCTATGTATTTGGCGGCAAGCCGCTCGATCTCTACTTGTACGGCTGGAAATACCCGGATGACCCGGCTCAGCTGATCAAGCTCTGGCACAGCCGGGAAAAGGTGGGCGAGCGCGGCCTGAACGCTTCCCGCTACGAGAGCCCGCACGTCGACCAGCTGCTGCAGCGAGCGCAGCAATTCTTATCAGCCGACGAGCGGAAAAAGCTGTTTGCCGAACTGCAAAAGCAGTTGAGCAGTGATTTGCCGATGGATCCGCTGCTGCAGCTGCCGCAGTACTATCTCGCATCCAAGCGGTTGCACGGCCCGGCTGGACACGTATCTGCCCAGCCGTTCGAGCAGATCCACACCTGGTCGCTTGAGTGACAAGGAAAATAGAAACATCCGTTCTCTGACTACCTATGCTATAATAGAGGAATCGAGAAATGTCAGGGAAGGAATTGTTTGTATGCGTCTGGTATGGAATGAGCTAACACCGAACGACCGTTACGTCGTCCGGGCAATTCGGCCGATCAGCTATACGGAGATGGGGTTTCTGGCCCATCTCTATTTGCCGTTGGTCGGGGTCGTCGCACACTCGCTCTACCAACTGCTGCTGCACGAGGTGGACGAGGTGAGCGGAGCTGCCGGGGAAAGTACGCATCGCGGTCTGATGATGGTCACCTCGCTTCCGCTCGACCGGATTTTGACAGCGCGTGAACGTCTGGAGGCGATGGGGCTTCTGGAAGTGCGCCGCCGGGAGAATCGCCAGCGCGACTATTTTTTCGAGTACCTGCTCAAGCCGCCGCTTTCGCCCAAGCAGTTTTTTGCCGAGGATATCTGGCCCGTCATGCTGCTCAATCAGGTGGGCAAGCGCACATTTGAACAGATCCGCAGCAAGTACAGCGACCGGCTGACACATCAGCTGGAGGCGGAATACCCGTACGAGGAGAACGTCACCAAGCCGTTTTACGAGGTGTACCATACGCTCTCCGCGTCAGAGATCGACGTGCGGCCCGGTTCGGAGACGGACCTCTTTTTTGCCCGGATGGAGAGTGAGCATCCCGCGGCGTTACTGGCAAGCGATTTTGTCCATCAGCCTGCCGACGTCTTCAGCCTGTCCGACCTGCGCGTCAACCTGCCGTCCAATGCCGATGCCAAGGCCGTTTTCAACAAGGAGAATATCGAGTTTTTCTTCAAGCTGATGCACTTTTACCAGTTGGACAGCTGGTCGCTCGGTCAGGAGTTGAATGATTGGACGCTGTTTGCAAACGGTGATCTGGATCAGGCAGCCATGCGCAAGCGGCTGGTGCAAAAGTATATGGAGGACAAGCTGAAGCGGGAGCGAATCAACGCACATCAGCTTGCCGTCGAGCTGGCCCCGGGTCAAGTGCCTGGCCCGGACAGCCCGAGCTTTGCCCGGATCTGCCGACAAGTATCGCCACTGCTGCTGCTGGAGCAGGTCGTCGGCGGCCGCATCAACAAGACGTTTTTGGAAAGGGCCGAAGCGCTGCTCTTTTCCGATAGCCTGCCGATGGAAGTGGTCAATGCGCTCTTGCTGCATACATTGCACAGCAAAGCGATGGAGCTGCCGAAAGCATACGTGGAGACGATCCGCGACAGCTGGAAGGCCAAGCAGATTACGACCGTGGACGATGCGATCAAGCTGTTGGTCGAGCGCAACGAAGCCAAGCAAAAGGCTGTGGAAAAAACGAAGGCGGGAAAGGCCGAGGGGACACCAACCACACGCAAAAACAGCCGCACTGCCGTACCGCAAGACAAGCTGCCGGCATCCGTACAGCGGCAAATGCAGCGTGAACAGGAGCAGGAAAAGGCAGCGGCGACGGATATAAACAGACAGAAGCGTCTGGCCCGGGATGTGCCAGAATTGCAAGCCATGCTGGAATCGCTGCGCAATCCGCAAAAAGGGGGATGAATGAGAGATGGAATCAATCAGCGACTTTTTTCAGGAACTAACCAAGCGCAGCCCGCGCTCGGTGCTCACCCCCGACCAGCAATTGGACAAGATGCTCAGATCGTCCGCCTACCTGAAGGCGTTTGAGGCCGAGCATCCCGAATTGACCCGCGATGACTACATGCGCTCGCTGTCGATGGTCTACGCTTCGGTGAAAGAGCAGTATTGGTGCCAGAATTGTCCAGGACTTGCCAAATGTCCGAATATCGTGCCGGGACACTTCAGCGTGCTCGACGTCCAGAGCGGGCAAATCGTCAGTGCGCTCTCCAGCTGCGCCAAGCAGCAGGCGTATGAGGACGAGCAGCGCGTGAAAAAACTGATGCGCAGCTACTACGTGTCTGCAGAAACCTTGCTGGCCAATTTTTCGGAAAGCGTGGAGCTGGACGAATCCAATCAACCCGCGGTAGCCGCAGCAATTCGCTTTTGCCGGGAGTATACGAGCGGGCAGAAGGCAAAAGGGCTGTACTTCCACGGGCCGTTTGGCGTCGGGAAGAGTTATTTGATGGGGGCTATCGCCCGCGAGCTGTCGCATAACAACATCGCTTCGCTCATGGTCTACGTGCCGGACTTCATCCGCGAAGTGAAGGAATCGATTGCCGATCAATCGTATACCGGCAAGCTCGAGCTGCTCAAGGAAGTGCCTGTGCTGATACTCGACGATATTGGCGCGGAAAGCCTGACGCCGTGGATACGCGACGAGGTGCTTGGCGTCGTGCTGCACCAGCGGGTGAACAACCACTTGCCGACGCTGTTCACGTCGAACTATTCACTGGAAGAATTGGAGGAGCATCTGGCGATCAGCAACGGCAACCGGATCGATGTGACCAAAGCCAGACGCATTATGGAGAGGATCCGCCACTACGTCGACGTTTACCTGATCGAAGGGGACAACCGCAGAATAAACGGATAGGCGAACGGGTTTACCAGCGTGTTTGCCCCAAGCAGGCTGTCCAGCTTCCACTTGGTAAAGGCGAGCACTTCCCGCGCTTTGTGGTAGGGGATGACGAGGACGCGCGAAGCGGTCCCGACCGGATAGGCGGTCATGTCCAACGTCTCCGCCATGTCGAGGGCCCGTGCGAGGTGGAAGCCGTGACTCACGATCAGCGCCGAGCGCAGGCCGTGCTCTGCCATGATCGGCTTGCTGAAAGCGAGATTTTCAAACGTAGAGCGGGCTTGCGATTCTAGCAGGATCCTTTCTTCCGGAACGCCGTGTTCGACGAGGTATCGTTTCATCGCGGCGGCTTCGGTTATTTTTTTGCCGTCGCCAAGTCCGCCGCTGACGAGAAGCATCGGCACATAGTGGTTGTCGTACAGCCAGAGCGCCTGATCCAGCCGCTCGCGAAGGCCCGGACTCGGCTCCTCTCCCCACACCGCGGCTCCCAGTACGATCGCCACATCGGCTTTGCGCGCTGTCGCTGTCTGCTCGACCTGATTGATGTGATAAAGCGCGTAGCCGCACCATAGGATGAGAATAGCAGCAAACAGCAATGCCGCCTGCCACAGTCGCTTCGATAGAAAAACGATTCGCATAAGCTTCTCCCCAACCACTATTTTTACCTCTATGTCCCTAACCTATCAAATGCAGTAATTGCGGTCAAGGAAGGCCGACATCTACGAACGATTTTCCGGCAGCTTAAAGAGGCTTGTCTGCCAAGCCCTGCGCAGCCGTGATTCATGTTTGAACAGAAAGCGGAGGCAGTATGCAACGAATACCTGAACATGTCAAACTTTCAATCGAGCAATTTATTCGCGCAATCAAGCAGGCCATCGGTGCTGAGCTCGTCGGCTTCTATCTCTACGGCTCTCTGGCCCTCTCCGCCTATCGCGAGCCGTTAAGCGACATTGACTTTTTGGCCGTGACCGCCGGTGAGCTGAGCGAGGAAGCCGTTTTTCTATTGGAGTGCACGTATGCCAATCAGTTGGTGGACAATCCTCTCGTCAAGCGCCTGGAAGGCAACTTCATCCCGCGATGGCGTCTGCTGGCGGACGGCGAGTTCGCATGCCCGCAGTGCGACGAAGGAGAGTTTCGCGTCGCTTCGCCGAGAGACTACAACAGCGTCACCCTGTACAGCCTGCGCAACTGGGGCGTGACCATGTTCGGCCCGCCGCCCGAACAACTCCTTCCCCCGGTTGACAAGCGGGCGGTGATGCGCACGATGCTCGGCAATCTGCTGTTTTTGCAAGAGCGCATGCCCTATTATGCCGAAAACGGCGTCGACTTGCAGGTTTTCGGCGTGCTTACGCTGTGCCGCATCCTTTATACGGCGAATACGGGCGACATCGCGAGCAAAGAGCAGGCAGCCCGCTATGCGATCGCCAGACTGGCTTTTCCGTGGAGGGAGCTGGTGGGACAGGCGCTTGTTGTCTGGGAAAAAGGAAAATACGACAGCGGCGGGAATCTTGCCGGATGCGAAGAGCTGCTCGAATTTGCCAAGTATATGAAAGGGCTTGCGGAAGGGAAGCTGAAAGCACAGTTGCTAAATGGATAAAGAGGGCGAATAGTCCTGTTTTTCGGAATGGATAGATAGGTAAAATTTCATAAACAAGCCAGGTGATTTTACCGATATAGTAGTAAGTTCTTTTTTGATATGGAGGTGAAAATAGTAAATATGTCTCATGTGAATAGATCGGTTTAATAGTGATTCGCAACAATATGAAGCGGAAGTATGCGTTCGACCAAAAGGAGACGAGAGAGATGAATTGGTACACAAAAAGAGTCGGGGTTATTTTATTTGCGCTCATTTTGCTATTGACTGCGGGAGGAGGACATTCATTTGCCGAGGGGGCGACTCTCGTCGGTTCAAAGAATTCGTATTCGTTCAAACCGATGCTGGCAGAAGTGTTTGTGGAGAAGGACGGCACGATTTCCGGAACGGCAATCATTGAACCGGAGTACGATGCCGATCTGTCGCTAGTCGTCAGCGGACGCAAGGAAACAAGCATACAGATTTTAGGCAGCTCGCAAAATGGCAAGCCAAAAGCGGGCGTGGTGGCGAAAACAACCCGGGGAGAGCGGGGAATCGTTGACCTTGGCGGGGCGCCGATTACGATCGAAGTCAAAACGATTGAATTCCAGATCCCTGAAAGTGTGCACAAACTGTCACCTGGCGATTACGAAGTCTGGCTCAAAGCGAGCAAAACGACGGCCAGCAGCAAAAAAAGTACGGATCAGCTGATCTCAAATACCGTCGGGATGGTCATACCGGACAAAAAATCGGGCAAGGCTCAGTTTCCGGGAAAGCTCGCCATTACGAACAACGGAAGCATTCAAATCACGATCCAGTCCGCATCTGCTTCAGCAACTGCCAAGTATGATCTGGTCGTGCTGGACGGCGACGACTACGAGGTCAAACGGATCACTCTCAACCCGAATAATCCGAACCTGACAGCGAAAAGCTTGAACCTGCCGGCAGGCGAGTACGTGCTCGTTTTGGAGCTGGTGGACAAAAACGATACGCTGCGCTCCAATACAGTGACGCTGGTCGTTCCGACCGGGTCGCTTCCAGGTACAACGGGGCTGTTTCCGGCAAACAGCAGCTTTCCCGGCGAAGTGACGATCAGCAAAGACGGCACGATTCAAATTACGCTGCAGATTACTTCCGAATACGCCAAGGCGAAATTCAATCTGCTCATTGTGGACGACAGTGACAAGGTGGTCAAGCGCATCCCGATCAGCGGGTCCAATCCGAAAGTATCGACAAAAGGGCTGGCGCTGCCCGCGGGCAATTATACAATTATGCTGGAAATGGTGCTCTCTGGCAAGAAAACGTATTCGCCCTCAATTCATTGGGTTATTCCGGCACAGGGATCGCAAACGACCTTTTCGATCCCGAGCGGGCAGGACTTCCCCGGCGGAATCAAAGTGAACAAAAACGGGACGATAACGATTACGCTGAACTGGAAGCCGGCCTATTCTGCTTATACCGTGTATGTAGTCGTCAATGATCTATACGGAAACATCATCAAGCGCATCCCGCTTGATTTGAATAAACCGAGCATTTCGATCAAAGATTTAAACCTGGCGACGGGCGGCTACACGGTCGTGATCGAAGTGGTTGATCCGGGAAGCGGTCTGTCGGCAACCTCCCTCGGGACGTTTATTACCGTTAACCAGACCAGGCAAATCCTCATTTTCATCGATGGGCAGCTGTATGCCTTTCCAAAGCCGCCGGTTGAAGTAGACGGGCGCACACTGGTGCCGCTGCGGGCCATTTTCGAGGCATTGGGAGCAAAGGTAGACTGGGATGAAGCTACGCAAACGGTAACGGCGACGAAAGACAACAATACGATTACCTTGACGATCGGCTCCAGGGTAGCCTACAAAAACGGCGAGAAAATCAATCTGGACGTGCCGGCACAGTTGTTTAACGGCGACACCACGATGGTGCCGATCCGGTTTGTCAGCGAGGCGTTGGGAGCCAAAGTCGGCTGGGATGAGTATTCCAAAGCAGTCGTGATCAGCAATGAATAGAGAGTGAGCAGTGACAATAGAGAGGCGGATGGAAGCCTCTCTAATTTTATGCGGATGTGCAGTCCGTCCGGTGGCAGCTTGCAGCTGCACGACTACGATTGAGCAATCTCCTTTGTGGTCTTCCGAATGACCAGCTCGGGACGCAGCTGGATTTTTTGCTTGTTTCGTTGGATACCTTTGATTTCCTCCAGTAACAAATTGAAGGAGATGCGGCCCATATCCTGAATGGATTGAGCCATTGTAGTCAAAGGAGGGGTTGACATGGCGCTCAGCACAGTGTTGTCAAAGCCAATGACTGAAAGGTCATCGGGAATCGATAAGCCAAGCTCCATTGCCGCATGAATGACACCAACGGCCAAAATATCGTTTCCTGCGAATATAGCAGTTGGCCTATGATCCGAGGAGAGGATTTCCATTGAAATTTCTTTACTCTCCTGAATGGTCGCATTTGGGGAACTGAAAAACAGTAGGCCTTTATCGTATTTGACCTCATATTCATCGAGAGCATGCTTGTAACCACGTATCCGCTCTTTCCCCAGCAGTAAATCCCCCAATTGAATGGTCCCGATTTTGCGATGCCCCAGCGCAAGCAAATGTTTGGTGGCCTCGTATCCTCCAATAAAATCGTCCACTGAGACGATGTCGACAGGCAGTGGTGTCGTTAATTCCTTATTGACAACAACGGTAGGGATTTTTCGGTCAAGCAAATCCTTTATAAATGACTCGTCTTGCGAGCCGGAGACGACGAGGATGCCATCTACCTTTTTTTCGACTAAAAACGAGCTGTATTTGAATTCATTTGCTTTTTTGAAGTCAGTGCTGCAAATGAGAATGCTGTATCCCAATTCACGTCCGTAATCTTCAATGCTTCTTGCAAATTCTGCAAAGAACGGATTGGCCAAATCCGGAATCAACAAACCGATGGAGTACGAGGGTTTGCCTTTCGAAGCGGACGCCACGACCTTTGGCTGATAATTTAATTGCTCCATCACCTGCAGTACTTTCTCTTTGGTTTTATCGCCGATTCGGCCCGTATTGTTGATCACCTTTGAGACGGTGGCAGTGGAAACCCCGGCTTCTTTCGCTACATCATAGATTGTATATATTGTTTTTTTCATAAGTTTTCCCCCAATGTTTGGTGAATGAACCATCGCTTTCGGAGTAATGACCGGAACCAACCGTTAACGATAACCGATCTATTTTAGACTATACCACATAAAAACAGGAAACCAGAAGGTAATCTTGTTGAAATAATGAGTAACAAAAGCAACGAGTTTACCTTGAATATAGGGGTATGATGAATTTTCTAAAAATTATTTAACCAATTATATTGAATTTGTTACCCTCTGTATGTATACTGAAATCATGATTTAGATCCTGTTAATACAAAGTATTTATGAAAAATATCAAGGAAACAAAAGGGGGTTAATTTTATGGATAACTGAAACTATATGATATTCGGTTGATTTGTTACCCTAAAAATTTGGTGTTGTGAAGCCTCATCAAAATTTATCACTTTGTTGTCCGACAGTGCATTTCATTACGATGGTATATTCGCAATTTACTGAAAGGGGCTGGGGAGTTGTTGAGTAATAAAGTGCGTTGTGCGGTTTTGGGTTTGGGAAGATTGGGCAAGATCCATGCTGCCAATCTTTCGGGGAAAATCAAAGGAGCGCAGCTGGTCGCTGTATCCGATGTGATGCCGGGGGCAGCCGAAAAATATGCTCAGGAGCATGAGGTCGAGCATTGGTCTGTGAATCCGGATGACATTATCGAACGCGATGATATTGATGCAATTGTCATTGTTACCCCGACAAGTACACATGCCGGTTTGGCTGAGAAGGTAGTCCGGTCGGGAAAAGCGCTGTTTTTGGAAAAGCCGATCTCAACAGACATTAGCGAAGCGAGAAAAACTGCCCGGATGATTGAGGAATCCGGTATCACATGTCAGCTTGGCTTTATGCGGCGATTTGATCCTGCCTATGTCCATGCAAAAGCAAGAATCGCAGCCGGTGATATTGGCACTCCGCTATATTTTAAGGGAATCACCAGGGACCCTTTCGTCGCCCACGAAGAATATGTGGCGACATGCGGCGGTATTTTTATGGATTTGAACATACACGATTTTGACGTGGCCCGCTTTCTCTTGGCTCAGGAGGTCGTGGAAGTCAATGCGATGGGGTCCGTTTTATCGTCGCCGATCGTCGCCAAATATGACGATGTCGATCAGGCGTTAACGTATGTGCGTTTTGATGGAGGGGCAGCCGGAGATGTGGAAGGATACCGGAATGCCAAATATGGATACGATATACGCGCTGAAGTGATCGGGACAGAAGGGACGCTGGTAGTGGCCGGTTTGCGCAATCATTCGGTCACTTTTTTGGGGCCAAACCAGGGGAGCTTTGATATCGTGCCGTTTTTTATGGAACGATTTGAGATTGCGTACCTCCGGGAGATGGAGCATTTTATCGATTGTATTCGGAACAAGGCGGTCCCTTCAGTTGGGATTGCCGATGGTTTGATTGCGCAAGAGATCGCGAATGCGGCAAAAACATCTTGTGGCCTTGGACAGAAGGTTCGGCTGGATGTCCGCGGACTGACGAAGTAATACAATTTTGGAGGGATTATGATGACGAAATTACATATTGGAATGTTTTTAATGCCCCAACATCCGCCTGAGCGATCTTTGTATGATGCAACGCAATGGGATTTGGAAATGATTGAATATGCCGACGCCTTAGGATACAGCGAAGTTTGGATCGGGGAACACTTTACGGCACCGTGGGAACCGATTCCGTCCCCGGACTTGATGATCGCACAGGCTTTGCTGCGGACGAAACAAATCAAGCTGGCCCCCGGCGCCCATTTGTTGCCGTATCATCATCCTGTGGAATTGGCGCATCGGGTCGCCTACCTGGATCATCTGGCCCAGGGCAGACTCATGCTTGGAATCGGAGCGGGGGGAACGCAAACGGATTGGGAGCTATTTCACCTAGACGGAAAAGTAAACCGGGAAATGATGATGGAAGCGCTGGAGCTGATGCAGAGATTATGGTCTGATGAGGAGTCTTTTCAGTTCAGAGGAACGTATTTCAATGCGAACCAACCGAAAGCGAGGCACGACGGAATTCTGGGGCCGCACATCAAGCCTTTCCAAAAACCGCATCCGCCGATCGGGATTACAGGATTTAGTGCCGGCTCCTCCACATTGAAGATGGCAGGCGAGCGTGGATTGATCCCGATGAGTTTAGGCTGGAACAGCGAATATATCAAATCGCATTGGAATGCAGTTGTACAAGGAGCGCGTTCTGTTGGCAAAGAGGCGAACAGAAACGATTGGCGCATTACGCAAGACGTATTTGTGGCCAGAACCGACGAAGAAGCGATGGAAGGGGCGCTGGGTGGCATGATGGGCCGCTTTTTCGATGAATCATGGCTGCCGCTCTTTAAAAAGCAAGGGGACATTAAAAATCTGAAGCCTGACCAGTCGATCGCGGATGAAGATGTTACCGCTGAATTGATGGCGAAAACCGATTGGCTGGTCGGATCGCCGGAAACGGTAGCAAGAAAATTACAAAAATTATATGACACGGTCGGCGGTTTTGGGACGTTGTTGATTACCGGTTACGATTACAGTGAAACGCCCGAAATCTGGAAGCAGTCGATGCGCTTGTTGGTCGAAGAAGTTTTGCCGCGTGTAAACGTAAAAGCGCAAACCGTGTAAAAGATCGATTTTGGCTGAGCTCTTGGAAACGGAGCTCAGTCATGTAAAGGGTGAAGAGTTGTGAAACTTTTGGGAATAGCAGGTACGGTCACCGGCTCGAAAACAGTGTCTGTCATCAATGAAGTGTTGAAAAACGTCAAGCAGCTGGACCCGAGCATTGACATAGAGCTGTTGGATTTAAAAGACTATCAGGTGCAATTTTGCGATGGACGAGACCCTGGTGCGTATACAGGAGATACAAAAAAAGTGATCGATATCGTATCGGCTGCTGATTTTTATATTATCGGAACCCCGATTTTTCAAGGCTCTTTCACGGGAGCGTTAAAAAATCTGTTTGACCTGGTTCCGGTTTCCGCCCTTAGGAATAAAGTGATGGGGTTTGTCGCCACAGGAGGAACGTACCAGCATTACCTGGTGATTGAAAATCAATTGAAACCGATTGCCGGCTATTTTCGGGCATTCACAGCCCCTGGTTATGTCTATGTGCATACAGACCATTTCAATCAGGAGAACAAAGTGGTGGATCGGGAGGTCCTGGACCGCATCGCCAATTTGGCGAACGAGGTTGTATTCATGCAGCGGGCTTTAACAGCTGGAACGGATTGGCGGGCATGCGTTCCGAAGGAGTGAGAAGATGGATCGACCCATTTGTTCCCTGCAGGGAATCGTAGTGCACGGTAAACAAATCGGCAGAACGATTGGATTTCCCACAGCCAACCTGGCTCTTGCCTCCCCCTGTCCTCATCTGGTACATGGTGTTTATGGAGTGATTTTTTCACGCAACGAAAAGCAGCATTATGGGGTGATGAATATCGGGCTTAGACCGACATTTCAAGATCATCCTCAAATCAGTTACGAAGTCCATGTCTTTGATTGCAACGAAGACATGTATGATGAACGGGTAATAGTCGAGGTTTGCTTCTATGTAAGGCCGGAGATTGCTTTTTCCGATGTAAACCAATTGAGACGGCAAATTCAAAACGATGTGAACCGGGTAAAAATAAAATTCGGGTTGGTGTTACAGGTTGAGGTGACGGGTATGAAAGCGAAGGAGGTCATGTTGAGTTTGTGACAAAAATCAGCATTGTGCATTTGCCTGATCTATCTTTTGTCCAATATCTGCAGCAAGAATTTGGTATCAATCGTGGAGTTTTCAATACGATTGATGCCTGGTTTTATCAGAAGGGGTACATCGATATTATTCAAAGAAGACAACTTTTGCTCCATTTTCTCCAGTTGGCGCTTGAAAATGATCATACCGGGAGAAAAATGAAGTTTGGCCACGGTGGTCTTGTTTTGAAATTGAATGATTATTTGGGTAAATATGGATGTATATGCTGATGAACGGGGGCTTGGGCCTCCGTTTCATCTTTTTGGGTCCAAATGGGTAACGGGAACGTTTTAATGAAGAAGAAAACGCTTAACCTTTTTTATGTAAAATGCCCACATATTTGTGATAAATGGATTTACACCGGAATTGATCTTAACTTATAATGTTAGGGTAACCGCTTAATCTACTGTGAAATCACCGCATGGATCATACAGAAAAAGCGAAGACGCAGGCAGTGCAGACAACATTTTCCTGTATTTACATTGGATTCGTGTGCGGAATAGTGGATGAACGACGACAGCATCGCATGCAAAAGTGAAGACAACCGCAAGTTAATCAGAGAGGAGAGTCATATGACAAAAGCGTACAAAATTGCGGTAATTCCGGGAGATGGAATCGGCCCAGAAGTCATCCGCGAAGGGGTTAAAGTATTGGAGAAGGCTGCGGAGTTAGCCGGTCTGCGGTTCGACTTTCAGTGCTTTCCCTGGGGATGCGAATATTACTTGCAGCATGGAAGAATGATGGCCGAGGATGGGATTGAGCAGCTGCGACAGTTCGACGCCATTTATTTGGGCGCAGTCGGCTATCCGGGGGTTCCCGATCATATTTCTCTTTGGGATTTGCTGTTGAAGATTCGAAAAGAATTTGATCAATACGTGAACATTCGGCCCATCAAGCTGCTGGAAGGAGCCCCGTGCCCACTGAAGGATGCCAGGACAGAACAGATTGATATGCTGTTCATCCGCGAAAACAGCGAGGGCGAATATTCCGGTGCAGGGGATTGGCTGTATAAGGGAAAAGAGCACGAAGTTGTGTTGCAAACGAGCGTCTTTTCCCGCAAAGGAACGGAGCGGATTATCCGCTATGCGTTTGAAACCGCGAGAAAACGGGGGAAATCGTTGACCAGCATCAGCAAGGGCAATGCCTTGAACTATTCCATGGTCTTCTGGGACCAGATTTTTGCAGAAGTGGCCAGGGAATATCCGGAAGTTCGCACCTGTTCATATCTTGTCGATGCTGCCAGCATGCTCATGATCAAACAGCCGGAACGATTTGAGGTTGTGGTTACGTCGAATTTGTTCGGGGATATTTTAACCGATTTGGGGGCGGCGCTCGCCGGAGGTTTGGGCCTGGCCGCCGGAGCCAACATCAATCCCGAAAAAACCTGCCCTTCCATGTTCGAACCGATTCATGGCTCCGCCCCGGATATTGCCGGGAAAGGGATCGCCAATCCTTTGGCGGCGATTTGGTCAGCCAGTCAAATGCTGGAGTTTTTCGGGCTTGAAAAACTGGCTTCTTCGGTCCTGGCGGCAATCGAGCAGGTTTTAGCCGAACATAAAGTGCTTACGCCTGATATGGGCGGTCGGGCTTCCACTGCCGAAGTTGGCGATCGGGTAGTCGAAGTCTTGTCTAACATGCATTCGAAGATGGAAACATTGCCTTAGAATCAAGAATCTATTTTTTGACCAGGAGGTTTACGATGCCACTCGTTTCAATGACAGAAATGCTCAACAAGGCGGTTGCGGGAAAGTATGCAGTCGGGCAGTTCAATATTAACAACCTGGAGTTTACCCAAGCGATCCTGAAGGCGGCAGAGGAGGAGAAATCTCCGGTAATTTTAGGGGTCAGCGAAGGGGCAGCTCGCTATATGGGCGGCTTCAAGCTGATCGTCGGCCTGGTGAGGGCGCTCATGGAGGAATACAAAATGACCGTTCCGGTCGCCATCCACCTTGACCATGGCTCATCATTCGAAAAGTGCGTGGAAGCGATGTATGCGGGATTTACTTCCGTCATGATCGATGGATCGCATCACCCGTTGGAGGAGAATATTGCCATAACGAAAAAGGTTGTCGAAGTCGCCCATGCGCTTGGCGTATCGGTAGAAGCGGAATTGGGGAGAATTGGCGGTCAGGAAGATGATCTCGTGGTCGACGATGCCGAGGCGATGTATGCCATTCCTTCCGAGTGCGAGAGATTGGCGAAGGAAACAGGAGTCGACTGCTTGGCCCCTGCTCTCGGCTCTGTGCATGGTCCTTATAAGGGAGAGCCAAAGCTTGGTTTTGACAGAATGGAGGAAGTCCAAAAGCTGACCGGATTGCCGCTGGTTTTGCATGGCGGAACGGGCATACCCGCTCAACAGATCCAACGCGCCATTTCTTTGGGGACAGCGAAAATCAATGTCAATACGGAAAATCAAATCGCATCGGCAGCAACGGTTCGAAAGGTGCTGGCGGAACATCCGAATTTATACGATCCGCGCAAATATTTGGGGCCGGCAAGACAGGCGATTGAAGAGACGGTAAAGGGGAAAATGAGGGAATTCGGATCATCCGGCAAGGCGTAGCATGGGCGATTCGAGCTTTCTGTTAAAAAGCGCTATTCAAATATTATCGTGATTATTTACACAGGAATCGATGTTTTCCAGTGCAAAGAGAGGGTAGAGATGAAGCCGACCATTTATGATGTAGCCAAGAAAGCGGGGGTATCTATTGCTACTGTCTCGAAAGTCATCAACAATACTGGCCGAATCAGCGAAAAAACGAAAAATAAAGTTTTGAAGGTCATTGGAAGTTTGAATTATCAGCAAAATGTGATCGCAACGGCTCTCACCGGCAAGCATACGTATACGATTGGGCTGTTGATTCCTGATTTGTCGAACCTGTTTTTCGCGGAGCTGGCCAGGAGCATTGAAGACCGCGGGAATGAGTTGGGCTACAATCTGGTAATTTGCAGCACGGATTATAATCCGGAGAAGGAAGCGAAGTATATCGAACTATTGAAAAGGAAGAATGTCGATGGCTTTATACTGGCATCGGGCTTCGAAAATACGTATGAGGTGGAAAAATTAATCGAAGAAAAATACCCGGTCGCAATCGTCGCGCGTGATGTCCCCGCATTCAATGTCAATGCGGTATGTATTGACGATTTCCAGGGCGGATACGATGCTGCCTCCTGCTTGATCGAACTCGGACATAAAAAAATTGCAATCATTGCCAGAGACGTCTGGAGCAACCGGGAAAGAATCAGAGGATTTCGGAAAGCGCTTGAAGACCATGGAGGCATCGAAGAGTATGAGTTTGCTCAGTTTGCCCTGGAGTCGAGCGTGCAGGCCGGGAAAACGATCTCTCTGGAATATTTAAGCTCCTCCGACCCGCCGACAGCCATTTTTGCCTGCAACGACTTGCTGGCCATCGGGGCGATCGAAGCGATCAGGGAGAAAAATCTGCGCGTCCCGGATGATGTTTCCGTCATTGGCTTCGATAATACGGTCATCGCAACCATTATCGACCCTCAGCTGACAACGATGGCCCAACCGATTCAACATATGGGACGCGAAGTGATGGACCTGATCGTCGCGGAAATCAAAGGGGAAAAGCAATACAAAAGCAGAATCGTACTCGATACGAAACGAATCGTGCGTGAGTCAACGGCGCAGATCAAGCGCAAACAAAACGCAAACAAAAAATCGTAAATCGAACTTTTGCATGAGCGCTTGGCGGTTTCCTGCCAAGCGTTTTTTTTTATTTTGCAGGGTGCAATCATGGACCTCTATATGCCTTGTTGCTTAGATAATCATGTTTCTTTAAAATAAATATGAGCCTTAAGCGCTTAATCTGCTATGGAATGAGCATGCTTGTGAAACCCACCCAGGAAAAATTCCACTCGGCGAAGCTTCTTGAGATAGATCATATCGTTTAATAGGGGAGGGAGACAATTGAAAAAAACAATTTATGATGTTGCCAGGGAAGCGAATGTATCCATTGCCACCGTGTCAAAAGTAATCAACAACACAGGACGGATCGGCGAAAAGACAAGGCAAAAAGTATTTCAAGTGATGAAAGAATTGGACTACCAGCCAAGCCTGGTGGCGTCGGCGCTAACCGGGAAATCAACGTATTCCATCGGACTGTTGATTCCCGACCTTGCGAACCCGTTCTTTGCGGAGCTGGCCCGAAGCATTGAGGACCGCGGCCACGAACTGGGCTATAGCATCGTCATGTGCAGCACGGACTACAATCCGGAAAAGGAATCCAAATATATTACACTGTTGAAGCAAAAAAGCGTCGACGGGATCATCCTTGCTTCCGGATTTCAAAATGATGCCGTCATCAGAGATTTGTTGCACCTTAAAATTCCCATCGCAGTATTAGCCCGCGATGTATCGACAGTTTCAGTGGATACAGTAACCGTGGATGATTTCATTGGCGGCTATAACGCGACCAGGTACTTGCTTGAGCTCGGGCATAAGAAGATCGGAACGATACAGCTAGACTTGGAGGTCGGCAGGGAGCGCATACGGGGCTATCAACATGCTCTTCAGGAGAACGGCGTAGAATATGACGGGAAGCTGGTCCTTTTCAGCCCCTCTTCCGTAGAAGGCGGAAAACAAATGGGGCTAAAATTGCTTCATTCACCCGACCGGCCAACAGCCGTTTTTGCCGGCAATGATATCGTGGCGATCGGGGTCATCCAGGCGGTTAGAGAGTTGGGCCTTTCTGTTCCGGATGATGTATCGATTGTCGGGTACGATAATACGATCCTTGCCGCGATTTCCAATCCGCCGCTCACAACCGTCGCCCAACCGTTTCACGATATGGGACGACAGGTGATGGATCTGTTGATCCAGGAGATAAAAGGCGAGAAGAAGGGCAAAAAAAGAGTTGTGATGCTGCCGGAATTGTGTGTTCGGGAATCAACGGGGAAAATCAAAAAATGAACGGAAAAAGCACCAGATACGTTCGGTGCTTTTTTCATTTTTCTGAATTACTTCTTTACAGGCGAGCGGTCGATCAAATATAATAGGGAAAAAGGGAAACCGCTTAACCAAAAACCAGGAAAGCTTCAGGCCGACATTTTACTTTGAAGGTGATGAATTGGATGCAGACACATAAGATCGAACGCAAGGATCATCTCATATTCGTGCTCGTCACCTTCATGTATTGGTCTTCCCAGTACGTTTATACTCCTATTTTGTCTCCCTACCTGGAGTATAAAGGGGCTTCCTATATGCTGATCGGGGTCATTTTGAGCAGCTACGGCGTGACGCAATTGCTCATCCGCTTGCCGCTGGGCATCCTGTCGGATTATATGAAGGCGAGAAAACCGTTCATTGTCGTCGGCATGGCAACGAGCTTGCTCAGCTGCCTCGGCCTGGCGGCAACCGATCATGTAGGATGGGCGCTATTTTCCCGAGCTGTCGCAGGAATTTCCGCATCAACATGGGTTGCCTTTACGGTTCTGTATTCAAGCTACTTTATCAGCAGCAACGTGACGAAAGCCATGTCGACCATCCATTTTATCACGGTCACAGCTCAGTTGATCGGCATGGGGGTTAGCGGTTACCTGGTAAGCAAATGGGGGTGGCTTGCTCCGTTTTGGATCGGTGCGGCGGTCGCCATTATCGGTTTTATTCTATCTCTTTTGATCAGAGAGCCCCATCAGTCGCCATCCCGCAAGCCGATCCAGCCGAAAGATTTAACCGGCGTAATGAAAGAGCCGATTCTGTTGAAAGCATCGTTCTTATCGATCATTGCCCACAGCATCCTTTTCATTACGATGTACGGGTTTACGCCGCTTCAGGCGGTAAAAATCGGAGCAGGCAAGGAAGACATCAGTTTGCTTGTCCTTTCTTTCATGCTTCCCCATGCGATCGCCACGATCATGGCCGGGCGATATTTTGCGGCAAAATTTGGACTGTGGCCAACATTAACCGTGGGATTTTTGGGAAGCGCCATCTTTACGGTCGTGATTCCGTTTGCGGATACGATGTTTGCGCTTTGCCTGACACAAGTCGGCAACGGGTTTGCTCAAGGCGTCGGTTTCCCGCTGTTTTTGGGGATGGCCATTCAGTCGATTGATCGCGAAAAGCGGGCAACTGCCATGGGATTTTATCAAGCGATCTACTCTTTGGGGATTTTTTCAGGGCCGTTTGTTGCGGGCTGGCTGAATTCAGGCGGCGGATTGGAGCATGGCTTCTTCTTTGCCGGTTTGTCCGGGTTGCTGGCAGCCGGGCTGTCCATCTATTGGAGCCGGACGGAAAAGGGCGCACCGATGACAAGCGTTTCTGTAAACAGGAAGTGATTCCTTCATAACGTTAAAAGGGGAGACCATGATGAGCAGAGTGAAAGTCGGAATTATTGGAGCGGGGCGAATCGGGAAACTGCATGCCGAAAATCTGGTAAAAATGCACAGGGTTGAATTGAAAGCCATTTCGGACCTGTTCGCAGGTCACATACGAGAGTGGGCAGACAGGATCGGTATACCTGTTGTAACGGATCATTATCAAAATATTTTGCACGATAAAGAAATTCAGGCGATTTTGATTTGTTCGCCGACCGACACCCACGTTCCGATCATCACGGAGGCAGCGAAAGCGGGCAAACATATTTTTTGCGAAAAGCCAATCAGTTTTCAGTTGGAACAAACCAAACAAGCGCTGGAGGCCGTCAAAGAAACCGGGGTGAAATTCCAGGTTGGATTTTGCCGCCGGTTTGACCAGAGCCTGAAGAAGGCTCATCAAACCGTCAAAGAGGGGAAAATCGGCCAACCACATCTGTTGCGAATAACTTCGCGGGACCCGCATCCACCGACAAAAGAATACGTAGCAGCGAGCGGCGGTCTCTTCTTCGATATGGCCATTCACGATTTCGATATGGCAAGGTATCTGGTTGGCAGTGAAGTCGAGGAAGTTTTTGCGCAAGGCGCAGTTCTGATCGATCCGATGTTTGCGGAGTGCGGAGACGTTGATACGGCGGTTACGACGCTGAAATTCAGCAACGGCGCCATTGGCGTGATTGATAACAGCAGAAAAGCAGTCTATGGCTATGACCAAAGGGTCGAGGTTTTTGCCGCGAACGGATGTGTGACCGTGGAAAATGCCAGGCCGACAACCGCGGCGATCAGCACAGCCGAAGGGGTTTTGCTGGACAAGCCGAAGTATTTCTTTTTGGAAAGGTACAATGAAGCTTTTGTGCAAGAAATGGCAGACTTTATCGAGAGCATTTTGGATGACAAGGAAGTTCCGGTTACCGGCCATGATGGCTTACAGGCTGAATTGATAGCGAGGGCAGCGCAGAAATCGTTTGCAGAAAAAAGACCTGTAAAAATCGCAGAAATCATGTCTGCAGCACAAGTGTAAGCCAAGCCTGGGAGAGACTTATTTTTTTGCTCAGTTGGTTAAGCGCTTATTCGACAATGGAGGTATGAAAAGTGGAAACAGTAACCCAAGTGCAAAGGTTGTTCATTAATGGCGAGTGGGTGGAAACAGCCGAAACGCATCCGATTTACAACAAATATACCGGAGAGCTGTACGTTCAAGTATGCAAAGCCGGTGAAAAAGAGGTCGATCTCGCTGTAGGGGCAGCGGAATATGCTTTCCACCATACTCCATTTTCAGCCGAAAGACGTTATGAAGCGCTTGTCAAGGCGTCCGGGTTGATCAAAGAGAACATTGAAGAATTGGCCTCCTGCATTGCCCAGGAGGGCGGCAAGCCGATCCGGGATGCGAGAGTTGAAGTGATTCGTTCCGCCACCACGTTTCTTTTGGCTGCGGAAGAAGCGAAAAAGCTGAAGGGGGAAATCATTCCAAGCCAGGCTTCGCCCGGGAATGAATCGCGATTGATGTATACGATCAAGAAGCCGATCGGTATCGTTTGTGCCATTTCTCCGTTCAATTTCCCGTTAAATCTCGTTTCCCACAAAGTGGCGCCTGCCTTGGCCGCAGGAAATCCGGTGATTGTCAAGCCAGCCACCGATACGGCCCATTCCGCCTTGTTGCTGTGCAAGATTTTGGAACAGGCCGGGGTGCCGAAAGGGTACGTTCAATGCCTGGTCGGCGGCGGTGCGACGGTTGGGGAACAGCTGCTGAAGGATCAACGAATCAGGAAGTATTCGTTTACCGGCTCGCCGGAAGTAGGGAAGCATATCCAGCAAACAGTCGGCATGAGAAAAGTGACGCTGGAACTCGGTTCGAATTCGGCAACGATTGTGCATGAAGATGGCAATATCGAACAGGCGGCAAACAAGCTGGCCAAGATGGCCTTCGCCAATGCGGGACAAATCTGCATTTCCGTGCAGCGGATTCTCGTCCACAAAGCGGTGGAAAAGAAGTTCATGGAGCTTTTCCTGGAAAGGGTTGAACAGCTCAAGGTCGGCAATCCGTTGGACCCGGACACGGATGTCGGACCGATGATCAGCGAAAAGGAAGCGCAGCGCATTGAGGAATGGGTCAATGAAGCGGCCCGTCTGGGGGCGAATGTTTTGACCGGAGGCAAAAGGCAAGGAAGCGTGTACGATCCGACGGTGATTACCGGGGCGAAAAAGGGCATGAAGGTGCACGACGAAGAAGTGTTCGCGCCTGTGGTTACGGTAGCGACCTACGAAACGATTGAGGACGCGGTCAAAATGGTGAATGACTCCAGGTTTGGATTGCAGGCCGGGATTTATACCAAATCGCTTGTGCTGGCTCACAAGCTGCCGTACTTGTTGGAAGTGGGCGGTGTGATTGTCAATGATACGTGCTGCTTCCGCGCTGACCAGATGCCGTATGGAGGGGTCAAGGAAAGCGGGATCGGCAAGGAAGGTCCGGCGTTCGCGATTGAGGAAATGGTGGAAACAGTCGCCGTTGTGATTAACCTGGAAGAATAGATGAACAATGGATGGAGAGTGTAGAGATGACCGGAAACTGCCTGATCGCTCAATCCGGTGGACCGACCGCAGTTATCAACAATTCTTTATACGGCATCATTGAGGAATCGCTTCAATCGCCGAATATCGGCAAGGTCTTTGGGGCACGAAGAGGAGTATATGGCCTGCTGAACCAGGACTACATCGATCTGAGTCTCTTGTCCAAAACCCAGCTTGAGATGCTGAGAATGACGCCGGGTGCTGCGCTCGGCTCCTGGCGCTATAAATTGAACACCCGGGAAATCGATATCATCGTGGCGCACATGCAAGCAAACGATATTCGCTATTTTTATTATATTGGCGGGAACGGGTCGATGCATGTTGCCCAGCTTATCCATCAGGCAGCACGGAAAAAAGGATATGACTTGAATGTAATCGGGGTTCCGAAAACGGTCGACAACGATCTTACGCAAACCGACCATTCCCCCGGCTTTGGCAGCGCAGCCAAATTCCTGGCCACATCGATCCTTGATATGTCTATGGATATTATGAGCTCGCCCCGAAGCAACCGAATCACGATCGTCGAGACGATGGGGAGGAATACCGGCTGGCTTGCGGCATCGTGTGCATTGGGACTAAAGGATGAAACCGGCATACCGATGTTGATTTATATTCCTGAATCGCCTTTTTCCGAAGAAAAGTTCATGCACGATATCCGGAAAAAGTACGAAGAGCATGGGTCTGCTCTGGTGATTGTCTCGGAAGGGATTCGCAACCGGGAAGGCAAGCTGATTGCGGAGGGCTCTTTGGCCAGGGATCCGGTAGGGCGTCCGCAATTGGGCGGTGTGGCCAGCTATTTGAAAGAGCTGATCGTGAAAGAGGGATCGGGATTATCTGCAAGGTATATTTTGCCGAGCATATGGCAGCGCAGCGGGATGATGTTCTCGTCCAGGGTTGACGTCGAAGAGGCGTATTTGGCAGGAAAACATGCCTGTTACCATGCAAGGCAAGGCATCAACGGAGCGATGGTCACAATCCAGCGAAGCAATGGAACGTCCTATTCGGTTGAATACGGTTCTGTCCCGTTAACAGAAGTGGCAGGACGTGAAAAACTGTTCCCGTTGGAGTGGTATGACGCCGACAACCATTTTGTCAAAAACGAGTTTCTGGATTATCTTTACCCGCTGATTCAAGGGGAGGTGTCCATTCCGATGAAGAACGGCCTTCCCGCCTACCAGCATTTCATTTCCTGAAGTTCGAGTCGAAAGGTCGGATACAGGGAGTTGGAATGACACAAATCATGGAGCCTGACCGCTGAAAGGGGAACGAATGCGATGATGTTAGCCGGCGTATTTGCGGAAATCGGGAAATTTTCTTTGCAAGAAAGGGAGATTCCCTCGATAAGAAGAAGCGACGAAGTATTGATCAAAGTAGAAGCTGCGAGCATCTGCGGCACAGACATCCACATATTGGCGACTCCCCCGGGACATCCGGCGACAGAAGGGATTATTCAAGGACACGAATATGTCGGGAAAGTGGCTGAGATCGGAACAGATGTGACGAATGTAAAAGTAGGGGACCGGGTGGTGGTCGATCCAACGCTAACATGCGGCTATTGTGATTATTGCCAAATGGGATATGTGAACATGTGCGAGCATATGTCGACCTTCGGGATTTTTCTGGATGGCTGCTGGACGTCATACAGTGTTGTCCCGGCAAGAAATGTCCACAAAATCTCAGATACGGTCCCGCCGGAAATCGCGGTCTTTGCCGAGCCGCTCTCGTGCGTTATTAACGGAATGGACAAGCTCAGCGTGCGGCCGGGGGATAACGCCGTCGTATGGGGGGCGGGGCCGATGGGACAGATGTTCATTCAAATGCTGAAAGCGTCAGGCGCCGGGAATATTATCGCAATCGATCTGTCGGATTACCGTTTGCATTATGCCGGCAAATCCGGTGCAAACAAGATTGTGAATCCAAAAGCCCACGATGTGGCGAAGTATGTAAAGGAAGCGACAAAAATCGGAGCCGATGTCGTCATTGATTGCGTTGGTTCACTTTTCGACCAGAGCTTGTCTCTTGTTCGCAGAGGGGGACAAATTTTGCTTGTCGGGATGAACCAGCATGCGCTTCCAAAGATAAAACAGAACGATATTACAAGATATGAAGTGACCGTCAAAGGAACCTATATCTCAAATCACTCTTTTCCAAAGGTGGTCAAGGTGATGGAAGCGGGGCTGTTGCATCTTGACCGATTGATCACGCATCGTGTGCCTTTAGCGAACATAACGGAAGGAATCGAGGTAATGAAAAAGGGCGAAGCGATTAAGGTGATTGTCAATCCCGGGGAATAATAATGTGCAGAAAAAAGTAAAAAAACTGTTTATTTGAGAGGATTGATCAAGTATAATCAAATTGAGGTAAGCGCTTAACTAAATGAGCGACAAATTAGCGCAGGGGAGGACAAACATGGGAAAAACAATCCGCTTAACAATGGCGCAAGCTTTGCTTACATTTTTGGACAATCAGTTTGTTTCGATCGATGGCCAGGAACGAAAATTCGTCAAAGGTGTCATGGGAATTTTCGGACATGGAAATGTAACGGGGATTGGCGAAGCGTTGGAGCATTTCAAGGGAGATTTGACGTATATCCAAGGGAAAAACGAGCAGGGGATGGCGCATGCGGCGATCGCGTACGCCAAACAAAAGAACAGGCTTGAAATTTTTGCCTGCACTTCCTCCATCGGTCCCGGCGCGTTAAATATGGTTACCGC
>CAMIVR010000012.1 GCA_946402065.1 uncultured Brevibacillus sp.
CTGCATAGCTGAAAACCTTGTGCTCAGCGCCGTGAAATTTTTTTAACTGACGTGGAAAGACAAAATGGAACCCGGCCACATACACGATCGCCCAGAACGGGTTCAACCAGTCGAGCCATGGCGAAAACAGCAGCAGGTAGAGAAACGCAGCATGGAACACGTGATAGTACCACGGCAGCGTTAAAACAACCCGAACCCAGATTTTTCCGATGGTTTTAAGCGAAATTTTTTCGGCCCAGACGTGAATTACTCCGTCTCTGATTTCCGCGCATGACAGATACGTCCGGTCGTGATAGAATACGCCTCGATTAAACGAAACTCCCATTAGCATCGCTCTATATTCTCCTCCCAGCCAATTCCGGATATAATAGTGTGAATGCAGTTAGGGCTCGCGATGAAATGCGTTCCCGCTTTTGCCGGCAAAATATCAGCGGTTTTTTGATTTTTGTCAGCAAATTGGCGGAAGTTATTTCATCGCGATGCCTTAGTAATTGAGGAGGTTTAGAATTTTGACACGCTTTGTTCCAGCTACACCGTTAACGCCGCTACACGATCCTTGGGAGCCGCTCTTTAACGCTGTCCCGCCAGCAAACAGGCTGACCAGCGTCGAGTTTACCGTGACGAACATGTGCAACCTGCGCTGCGAGCACTGTGCCGTCGGCGACACCCTGCAGCTTCGCGACAGCGAGGTACTGCCAATCGATACCATCCTGCGACGTCTCGATGAAGCGGACGACTTGCTTACCATAAGTATAACAGGCGGCGAGCCGATGTACAGCGAGCGCACCGTGGCACAGACGATTCTTCCGCTCTTGCGCTACGCCTGCGAGCGCGGCTTGCGTACACAGATCAACTCCAATGTGACCCTGCCGTTTTCCCGTTATGAGCTGATTTTACCGTACATAGACGTCATGCATATTTCCTGGAATTACACCTGTGTCGAAGACTTTCATAACATGGTATACGCAAAGCACAAGCAGAAGGTTTCATTAAAACAAGCCGAGGCACTGTACCAGACGATGATCGACAATACGCGGCGGCTTGGGGAAGCGGGCGTGTTCGTCTCGGCCGAGACGATGGTCAATACCCGCACCTGGGATAAATTGGGCGAGATTCACCGGCTTATTGTGGAGATGGGCTGCCAGCGTCACGAGGTCCATCCGATGTACCCAAGCGACTTCGCCCGCGAGATGGAGGTATTGTCACTTGCTCAGCTGCGTTCGGCGCTCCATTCGCTTCTGGATGCTCGCGATGAACGGCTGTGGATGCTGTTTGGCACTTTGCCCTTCTTCGCATGCAGCACTGAACAGGCCGACCGCGACCTGGTCGTCCGGCTGCGCCAAGCCAGGAACGTCACCGTGCGCAACGATCCCGACGGACGCAATCGGTTGAACGCAAACGTATTTACCGGGGACGTCATCGTAACCGACTTCGGCGATGTCGAACCACTCGGCAACCTGCAAACGGATCGGCTGGAAACGCTGTTTGCCCGCTGGCAGCAGCACCCGCTCAACCAGCGTATCAATTGCTACTGTCCGGCTGCGTCGTGCGCCGGCCCGAATTTGCTTGTGGCCAATGCCTACTATCCCGATACCAATTTTAAGCAGCGTACGGCCCTCGTCTAATGGCAATCCTATAGGCCAGAGGTGATCTGGATGAGCAGGCGACACAGACCATTGGTCAGCGAGTCCCGCCATGGCCTTGATCAAGTAAAGGCCCGCTTGCAGCACGTATCCGATCCCGAACAGGCAAAGTTTAGCGCCGCTGCCTCGCTCGGGATTCCCCTGCAACGCGGCTACAACGGGCAATTGACAGCGCATGATGCCGGACGGATCGGTGGCAGCCTGGGTGGCCAAATGGTCAAAGAGCTCACGGCCCTCGCCATGGAACAACTGGCGTCCAAGCAAAAAAAGGAATAGCCCCCACGTAACAGTGGCTGGCCATTCCTTTTTCACGCTCGGACTTAAAATCCATGATCGATTTCTTTGCGCGGCTCTTTTTGTGGAAACAGCATCTCTTTGCTGATTTCATTTACTCTGGTAAAGGAGTCGAACATCTGGTCGATTCCTTCGACCAATTCTCTCATTTGTCCAACCTTACCGCGCACTCCTTCAAAGTGATAGCGGACACCTTTCCCATTTACCCGTAGCATGAACTCACCTCCTGCCCCTCTTCCTACACCTTATGCCGATCCAGGCGGGGAGGCGATGTATCCGATAAAAAGGTAAAGCCCAAAATTATCTATGATTGCAAATCATACAAGGCAGTACGCCGATCGGAAAAGACCGGAATGATGCCCCGCACTTCATCGACAAGACGTAAATCGATCGTAGCTTTCACGAGTTCTTCCTTTTGCAGCCCCTCGGCAATGATTTGCCCCCACGGATTAACTACCATCGAATGCCCGCAAAAGGTGCTCTTTCTGTCGTCGCCGACGCGATTGCAGGCAACGACGTACATCTGATTTTCAATCGCGCGGGCAATGAGCAGCTGGCGCCAGTGGTCCAGACGGGGATGCGGCCACTCTGCGCTGACAAACAATACCTTGGTTCCCTTAAGCGCATATGTACGAATCCATTCCGGAAAGCGAATATCGTAGCAAATGACGGCCCCCACAGGCTGGCCGTCAATCTCATACAGCCCTGCGGCATCTCCGGGCGTCACATACTTTTCTTCTTCCATCAAGCGGAACAAGTGTACTTTTGCGTACCGCTTGATCAGCTCACCGCTGCGGTCAAACACGAAGGTTGTGTTGTACACGCGGTCACCTATGCGTTCTGCGACAGAGCCGCCGATCACGTAGGCATTCAACTGACGGGCAGCCTCGCTGAGTACATGTTTTGCCTGCTTACCGTCCACGTCAGCGATTTCATCAAGACGTACAAGATCATAGCCGGTATCCCAAAGTTCTGGTAATAAGAGTACGTCGGTCTTCTCTTCAGCCCCTGCCAGCCGTTCCACTACACGTCGTACGTTTGCGCGATTTCGCTCCGGATCGCCGAGTACAACGTCGCACTGCAGTAACGTTACATTCCAGCTTTGTGACACACCAATCTCCTCCTAAAACAAAACGTTCCGAGATACTTTCTCTCTATCGTAGCTCGCCCGCTAAAGAACTTCAAGCAAAAAACAGTTATTTTCTGAAAATAGGGAATTCAATCTCCCTCAATAAAAGTTCAGAAAAAAAACGCGGGCAGCTTCCCCGCGTTCACTTGGCCTATCGTCTGCGCTCAAGATTGGTCACGCGACTCCGCAAATCCCGTACTTGCGTTTCCAGTCTGTCTACCCGGAACTCCAGATCGCTGACTCTGCTGTTCAAATCTCCCTGCGGCCTGGATGGCATACCCGGCCCTGGTCTGCCCGGCATCCCCGGCCTGCCCGGCATTGTCGTCGGAATATATAGCGTCTGGCCGATGTAAATGACAAAGGGAGGGCTGATCTGGTTCGCACGAATCAAATCTTGCAGAGGCACCCCGAACCTCTGCGCGATAGTTGCCAAGGTATCTCCGCGTTGAACGGTGTAGTTCATGTTACCACTCCTTTTTCTTGGTGTACGCTATTAACCTATGCCCGCCCTTGTCTGGATGGAATAAGCATCTACCCATATTTCCTGACAATGGATGGATGCCTATTCACGCTTTTCGTACGCTGGCTCATCTGCAGGCAGAGTGAGTTTCCACGAATCTGGCAAATCGAACGCGCAAAAACGGTTTTATTATTTGGATGATTCACCCTATAATGAAGAGAAAACAGTAAAAAGGAGCGTTACATGATTACGAGCAGCGAATATCAGCAAAGAATTCAGCGCTTGCAGCAGGAAATCGCAAGCAATGAACTTGATCTTTACGTTGTTTGGGACAAAAATAGCATATTTTATTTGACTGGTGCAGTCTATGACAATCTGGAACGGCCATTCTTCATTCTCGTATTCGCACACAAAGAACCCGTCCTGATTGTTCCGCAACTGGAGCTGGAGCACATGAAAAAGGTCCCCAACATTACGGATATCCGGTCCTACTTTGAATATCCGGCTTCAGCAGGCAATGGCTGGCAGGATCTCCTCGGGCAACTGCTTGCTTCACATCAGCGGGTCGGTGTAGAACCATCCCTGCCGATCACGCTCTATCAGGAATTACAGGCGATGGGAGCGACTTTATACGTTGAGCCGTTCATTGAAGACATGCGTCTGGTGAAATCTCCTGGCGAAGTGAAGATGATCCGCCGCGCTGCCCACTATGCCGATCTCGCAGTTCAAAAGCTGCTGGAAGTCTCGTATTACGGCTCATCGGTGGCAGAAGGTTTTGCACAGACGCAAGCAGTCAATCGGCAAATCATTCAAGATCTCGGCTTGTCCTGGGACCCGTTGACTACCTCTGTTTTGATGGCCACATGGTCAGCACCGCGCAGCGCTCAGCCTCATGCGGTCCCGCTTTTGAACGATGTACTAAAAGAAGGTCCGCATGTAGCACTAACATTGACCCGCGTTTCCGGGTATTCGGCTGAATGTGAACGCACCTACTTTACCACTCAGCCAACCGAGCGCGAAAAGGCTTTGTTCCAAACCATGACAGAGGCGCGCCAGCTCGCCTTCAGCATGATTCGCCCAGGAATCTCATGTGCCGAAATGGACAATATCGTCAATCAGTTTTTGACAAAGGAAGGCTTTCCATCAAAAGAACAGCGATTGCATCGTTTGGGACACGGGTTTGGTCTCAGTGCACATGAGGGCCCATGGATTGCCGAGGGCAGTCGGCATGTGCTTGCCGAAAACATGGTCATCAGCATCGAACCGGGGATTTATTTTTCCGAGTCGGGAGGCTTCCGCCACTCCGATACGGTGCTGGTGACTGCCGACGGATACGAGGTGCTGACTCGTACGTCCTGCGATTTGGAGCAGCTGATCCTGCAACGCTAGACTGATGTTATGTACTTGAGGATGTTGCAAAATCCTGACCTACTTGAACTCCTTTTCCTCCGCACCCCAATAAGAAAAACCACTCGTACAGCAGATTATGCATTCCTCTGCTACACGAGTGGTTTTTGCATTGTTTCGCGTCTATTTAAAGACTGGCGCCGCAAATTCTGCCAGCTTCTCCATCGAGCTCTTCTCGATGTCAGCGTGCAGACTGTTGCCGTGTGCGTCCATCGTGACGATCGCGGCAAAGCCTTTTACGCGCAAGTGCCACATCGCTTCCGGCACACCGAATTCGAGGAAGTCGACGCCCTCGACTTTTTCCAGGCAATCGGCGTAGTATTGCGCCGCGCCGCCGATGGCATTCAGATAGACAGCACCGTGCTCGCCCAACGCCTTGAGGGTTTTCGCCCCCATGCCGCCTTTTCCGATGACGGCGCGGATGCCGAACTTCTTGATAATATCCCCCTGGTACGGCTCCTCGCGAATGCTGGTCGTCGGTCCAGCCGCTTTGACGTGCCATTCGCCGCTTCGTCTTTGAGCATGACCGGTCCGCAATGGTAGATAATTCCGCCGTTCAGGTCAACCGGACAGTCGTTGTCCATCAAATACTTGTGCAGCGCATCGCGGCCCGTGTGCATTTCGCCGTTGATAATGACGACATCGCCCACTTTCAGGCTGCGGATCTGCTCTTCGCTGATCGGCGCCTGCAGCACGATTTCGCGGCGCCCTTCTGACGCTTCCGCTGGTTGTGGCGTTTCTTCCATCGCTACGACCTCGTCTTTGTACAGGTACTCGATAATCTCGCCCGTCGTGGCGTCAATACTCACGCCTTGGCGACGGAAAGCCCAGCAGTTGTAGGCGACCGAGACGAAAAAACTCGCTGGCAGGCGATTTTCCACGCCGATTTTACAGCCGAGCAGGCTGACATTGCCGCCGAAGCCCATCGTACCGATGCCGAGCTGGTTCGCATGCTCCATCACGTAATCTTCCAGCTTGGCCAGGTCCGGATGCGGATTCACATCGTCCACGCGGCGGAACAATTGATGCTTCGCCAATGCGTACCCGGACGTCCGGTCTCCGCCAATCCCTACGCCGATGAAGCCGGCACTGCAGCCTTGCCCCTGCGCTTGATAGACGGCATGCATGATGCACTTGCGAATGCCATCTAGGTCGCGCCCCGCCTTGCCCAATCCCTCGAGCTCGGTCGGCAGGGAATACTGGATGTTCTTGTTTTCACAGCCGCCTCCTTTGAGGATCAGCTTGACTTCGATCTCGTCTTTTTCCCATTGTTCAAAGTGGATCACGGGCATGCCTGGCCCGAGATTGTTCCCGGAGTTTTTGCCCGTGAGCGAATCGACGGAGTTTTCCCGCAGTTTGCCCAATTTCGTCGCTTCGGCAACCGCTTCGCAGATTGCTTTCTTCATCACGATTTGATTGGCACCGACAGGCGTTTTCACTTCGAACGTCGGCATTCCGGTATCCTGACAGATCGGGGAGACGTTTTCCTCGGCCATCGTAATGTTTTGCGCGATGGTTGAGAGTGAAATCGCTGAACGCGTTCCAGCGTCTTCCTTTTGCTTGGCCGCATTGATCGCACGTCGTACGTCAGGTGGCAAGTACGTGGAGGTCTCCGTAATTAATGCAAGCATGCTCTCTTTAAACTTGTCCATCTATGTCGCCTCTTTCACATCAATTAATCGTGAACCTTTAAACAAACGCTCTCATTATACCACATTTGCATGAGCTTGAAGTGAAGTTTTCTTGGCCGTGGACGAAACAAATGCGCCGCACGTTTCGTCATACGAGCAAAGCAAAAATTGGTAAAAAGGGGGCAACGCTGTGAAGCAGCTTCGCTATGTTTTTGTTCTCCTTGGATTTTTGGTGATCACCACCACGGTTTCTTTTTGCTATACACTCGCCCTGCAGGCAGACGGAAGCACCATCACCCCACCGCAGACAAAAGCGCCTGCACACCCTGATCGGTCAAACTCTGCATCAGCCGCAGCTGATGACTTGCCTGTCATCGGTTCCTACACAAACTTGAAAAGCTTGCTCGCCGAGGTGATCAAACGCCAGTCCGAGCTTTACGACCGCGAAGGCTTCGGTTTTGCCGTACCCGAATCAACGGCAGCAGGAGCTCCCGCATCCGCTCCATACAGAGGTGTCAACGGTTCAGCGGACTTCTCCGCGACGAACGTACAGGTGGCAGGCGTCGATGAAGCGGATATGATCAAGACGGACGGTACGTACATCTACCAGGTCAGGAACGGTGAAGTGACCATCAGCAAAGCCTACCCGGCCAAAGAAATGGCGATCGTCAAACAGCTTGGCTACGATTCAAGAAATTTCAACCCGATCGAGCTGTATGTGGATAGCCAGCATCTCGTCGTCATCGGTGAAACCAATGGGAAGCCTTACCTGAAGAAGCCTGCCAGCCTTGCACACTACACTAACACGGGAACGGTCAAGGCAGTCGTCTACGACATCACGGACAAGGCAAACATCAAGCAGGTGCGCGAGCTTGAACTGGAAGGCAGCTACGTCACCTCGCGAAAAATCGGCTCGTCACTGTATTTCGTCAGCAATCTGAGGGTCAATGTCTATTCTATGAACGACAAATCTGAAGTTGAACCACCGTTGCCTGTCTATCGCGATACGCTCGGCGACGACAAGTTCCAACCGATCCCGCTCGACCAAATCAGGTATTTTCCGCGTGCTGTCGTGCCGAGCTACCTGCTCGTCGGCGGAATCGACCTGTCCCAGCCGAAGCAAAAGCTCGATGTCGCCTCCTTCCTGGCTGCCGGAGACAATGTCTATGCATCGGATAAACACCTGTACGTCACCGTCACTCTGACTGAGGAAGCGAAAACCGACAAGGATCGCTTGGCCCGTCGCATACTGCCATCCACCCCCATCGACCGCAGCAGCGCCATCCACAAGTTTGCCCTCAAGGCGGGGCGCGTCAGCTACGTGGCTAAAGGCGAGGTGCCGGGGACGATTTTGAATCAGTTCTCGCTCGATGAGCACGACGGCTTCTTGCGAATTGCTACCACTACGGGAGAAATCTGGCGCGATGACGAGAGGACGTCGAAAAACAATCTGTACGTGCTCGACGACAAGCTGGCGATCAAAGGCAAGCTGGAAGGGATTGCCCCGGGAGAAAAAATCTATTCTGCCCGGTTTATCGGGGACCGCGCCTACATGGTCACATTCAAAACGGTCGATCCGCTGTTTGTGATCGATTTGAAAAAACCGGAGTCCCCCACGATTCTGGGCGCGCTCAAAATCCCCGGCTACAGCGATTATCTGCACCCGTACGACGAGAATCACATCATCGGGTTCGGCAAGGATACAGAGGAGTCCGCTTATTCCGGGGACAAAAATATGGCCTTTTACCAAGGGATGAAAATCGCCATGTTTGACGTCTCCGATGTGGCCCATCCAAAAGAGCAATTCAAGGAAATCATCGGCGATCGCGGCACCGATTCGGAACTGCTGGACAATCACAAGGCACTGCTCTTCTCCAAAGAGAAGCATCTGCTCGCCTTCCCCGTCACGGTTATGGAAATCAAGCGAAACCAGCAGACAGCCGACGCCCAAACCTATGGCGAGTTCGCCTTTCAGGGGGCCTACATTTACGACGTCAGTCTGGAAAAAGGCTTTACCCTGCGCAAAAAAATCACACATCTGAGCGAAGAGCAGCAGTTGAAAGCGGGAAGCCGCTGGTTTGCGAGCAGCGACAATATCAATCGCATCCTCTACATCAATGACGTGCTCTACACATTATCGCCCAACATGATCAAAGCCTTCAGCCTCGACCGGCTCGAGGAACTCAAGCAGCTGCCGCTCGATTGATGGCCAGAACTGTCAAACTTGTTGACATTGTCTGAACTGTGCTAAGATAAGAGTACTTTTACTGTAACCGAAAGGATGTTAACCGCTTTGGAACTATTTCAATTGAACTGGGTTTCGACCACTAGTGGCCTGGCGGCTGTCCTTTTCGTCGCTTTCTATCGACTACACTGGCCATTTCGCTTTCAATACATCGGTTCCCTGTACAAAAAACCGGAAAAAATCATGCGTCTGCTGGAGGCTTCATACCGCCGCAACCGCTCGCGAACCGTGGCTATGCTCGATAAATCCACCCATGAAATCATGGCAGGCAACTACGACCTCGCGGAGCGATTCATCGCCGAGGGGCTGACCATTTGCAAAAAGACGCCGTCCTTTTTCAATCGGGCGCTCGTCCACTATTTGTTCTACAACTTGTCCACAGTCTACTTCTACCGCGGCAAATACGTCGACGCCATCGATTTGGCGTTCCGCGTCTACGAGCGGGATCAGACGTCGACAAACGCGCTTGGCGTGATTGTCTGCTCGCATGCCCGACTCGGCGATCTGCAAGGCGCGATTGAAGCGTATCAGGTGATGGCGAAAAAATCGCGCAATGAGCTAAAACTGTTCTGTCTCGCCGAAATAGAAGCGGCAAAGGGGAATTTTTCCCACGCCGTGCTTTACCTGAAAGAATTGTCCCAGCTTCGCTTTGCGTTCACCCTGCACTTGAGCCGGGCCGAACTGGATAAGCGGCTACAGGAATGGTCGAAGGATTCGGTACGGGTCGGCTAACGCTTGTTATCATCAGTAATAAAGAAAATCGCACTGGTCGGGATTGCAGCGGCTGCAATCATTTCAGATACGTGCGATTTTCTTTTCTTTTCTTTCTTATTCGTTTATCGTTCAGCTTCCTCTTCCGAGCTCCCTCTCCGCATATTACCTATACACTATTTATTTTTCCGGTAAAATCACGTACTTCATTCATCTCTGAAAAGGCTGATATACCGCGAACTTGGCCCAATCATGAGAGAATCTCCCGACATATAGTGAAGTAGCGAAACGAAAGGGAGGGAGCGATTATGGGATGCCGCCGCCGCCGCCGCCGTTGCCCTGAACCAATTGCGCCGGTCGTTGAATGCAATAACGGGTTTATCCTGGTCCTGGTTCTTTTCATTCTGCTCGTCATTGTTGGCACTTCAATCGTAAGGCCCTGTTAACTCGGCTTGCCAAGGGACATTGTGACTTGAGCTGATGCGCATGCATGTTGACATTGCAGTTTAGATGCCTGTATAAGCACCGGAAGCCTCAATCCGGGTGGATGAGGCTTTTTTATGGATGACGCTGTCACCTTCCTATACTTGCCAGCGGATAGTCTCGCCACCCATTCTGCCTGACGTCGCGGCATTCGCCAAACAATAAGACGCACTCCGGTGAGTAGCGCCTTTTGTTCGCTGCTTTAACGAGAGGATGAATCACAGCCGCTTTTGCCGCTGCAGCCGCAATCGCCGCTAGACGATCCGTAGGAAGAGCTGCTGCTAGGGTACCCGCTCGAGCAGCTGCTTTCCATGTGCGGATAGCACATACTGTGGTAGTGGTGCATCCTCGCTTTGTGATGCATGTAGTATTTGTAGTACATCCGGTGTTTTTTGGGATGATGCCGGTAGCGACGGCATTTTTCCGCATAGTACTGCGTACGTTCCATATGGAACTGGAATTTGAAAATGAAGATGTTGTACGCATGGCTTGGTGCTGGCGGTGGAGGTACGTTTGGCGCGATTGGCACGTTTGGTAAATTGGGTATGTTTGGTACAATCGGTCTTTCTTTTTTCGGCAATTCTTTTTTCGGTAATTCTTTTTTGGGCACTTCGTGTTTTGGCATTTCTTTATGGTGCCACTCGTGCTTTGGGCGCCGTTCGTGGCTTGGATGCCACTCATGCTTCGGACGCCGTTCGTGGCTTGGGTGCCACTCATGCTTCGGACGCCGTTCGTGGCTTGGCATCTGGTTCGGAACGTTCGGGGGGTTTGGCAGGTTTGGCCTCATGGGAGAAGGCATATTCTCATTAGGCATTTCTTTTTCCACACATATTCACGTCCTTTCTGGGTTACGGGTCACAGTACATGGTATGACATTTACCCTGCCCCGGAAACGACACTTGCCCATTTTTCCGTCATTTGCTGCGCCCGTTTTTGCCAAACATGTCAACTTGCCTACAAAACTGAGAAAAGTACCCGTTGACTAGCTGCAAGAATAGGCTACAATAGAGGGACATCCATTATGAACATTCGCGGAGTGGTAGAGATGCGTATATGCGGTTGCTTTCGGCATTTGGCAAATGCCGTGATGCCTATAAAAAAGGATATGGTGAAAAAGGGGTTAGGAAAATTTCCTAACCCCTTTCCTTTTGCGCTCTCTGCCCTGCTAAAGGAGGAAAATATTTTGAATCACGCGAATCAACCGATCCTGCTGGACGGACACAGTCTCACCATTGACCAAATCGTCTCGATCGCCCGACACAACTCACCTTTCGCCCTCGCTGAGGAAGCAATCAGCAAGGTAAAGCGTTCGCGGCAAACGGTCGAGGGAATGGTCGCCGATCAACGCGTCGTTTATGGCGTGACGACCGGCTTCGGGAAATTTTCCGACGTCGTGATTCCAGAGGAAGAAGTCAGCGATTTGCAGGAAAATCTGATTAAAAGCCACGCTTGCGGCATGGGCGAACCGTATCCGGCTGAGGTCGTACGCGCGATGATGGTACTCCGCGTCAATGCCCTGTCGCAAGGCTTTTCCGGCATTCGCCTGGAGACGCTGCAGCTCTTGATCGACATGTGCAACCGCGGCGTTCACCCGATCATCCCGCAGCAAGGCTCGCTTGGCGCCAGCGGTGACCTCGCCCCCCTGGCCCACATGGTTTTGGTCATGCTTGGCTTGGGAGAGGCTGAGTACGAAGGGAAACGGATGTCCGGCGGCGCAGCATTGCAGGCAGCCAAGCTGGAACCGATCCGCCTCACCGCCAAAGAAGGCATCGCGCTGATCAACGGCACACAGGCGATGACCGCCCTCTTGAGTCTGGCTTTGTCCGATGCAAGGATCATCATGGAGAGTGCTGAAGTAATCGCTGCGATGACGGTCGAGGCGCTGCGGGGAATTCCCAAAGCGTTCGATCCTCAGCTCCATGCTGTCCGACCCCATCCCGGGCAGCAAGAATCCGCCCGCAAGCTGCTCCGCCATCTCGCCGGGAGCGAGCGGACGAGCGAGCAGGGCGAGCTGCGCGTGCAGGATGCCTACAGCCTGCGCTGCATCCCCCAGGTACATGGCGCCACCCGCGATACGCTGGAATACGTCTGGCAAGCGGTAACGCGCGAGTGTAACAGCGTCACGGATAACCCGATTCTGTTTCCGGATACCGGTGACGTCATCTCAGGAGGGAACTTTCATGGGCAGCCGATGGCGCTGGTTGCCGATTTTCTCGCCATCGCCTTGGCCGAGTTAGCCAATATTTCAGAACGGCGCATCGAGCGGCTGGTCAATCCGCAGCTGAGCGGCTTGCCTGCCTTCCTGACGGCTACGGGCGGTTTGCACTCCGGTTTCATGATCACCCAGTACGTCGCGGCGTCGATCGTTTCGGAAAACAAAGTGCTCTGTCACCCTGCTTCCGTCGACTCGATCCCATCCTCGGCCAACCAGGAGGATCACGTGAGTATGGGTACGACCGCCGCGCGGAAGCTGCGCACGGTGCTAGCCAATGTGTACAAGGTGCTGGCGATCGAGTACCTGGCGTCTGCCCAAGCACTTGACTTCGGACAAGGCGCACTCGGGGCGGGCACGCAAAAAGCGTATCAACTGCTGCGCAACGAAATTGCCCATCTGGACAAAGATCGGGAAATGCATCTCGACATGGCGGCAGCCGAACAGCTGCTGCTGCGCGGTGTTTTGCATTGGCCGGCATAAATCCGCTGACGAAAGGGAGCCCTGCGCACGTGCCTGGGCTCCCTTTTCCCTGCGTATTCACGACTTTCATGGCTGTATTAGCCCGTACGAGTGAGCGATTGATGCGGTATATCGGAACCGAGAACGTCTGCCCAAACCTCCCGATAAAGATGTACGGAGCCAACCAGGTCCTGACGCTGCGCCACCTCACCTCGCGGGCGCACGTGATCTCCCATCGTATCTGAAGCGCAATCAAGTGCGCGTGCTTACTAGATTTATCTGGAGTTCTTCTTGCCGCTAGACTTTTTCGCTAACACTTTCAGGAGGGGAAGCAGTGCCGATAATTCTTCCGGGGGCAATTCACGAATAACCTGAATAGCTTCTTGCTGCGCTTTTACATGACTTGTCAATGATTCGAGGACTTTGCTTGGACTCTTGACTTTCGGGTTTGTCGACTGTGGCGTTGTCGAGGGCTGTAAATCTTCAATTTCCAGAAGTGAGATATTGCGGACCTGCTTCAAGTCATCATCATAAAAAATCAGCAGATTGTCAGAAGGCTGGAACTTCAAAATTTTCCCGTAAGCGTATTTCCGCCCGGTAGTCGGCCCGACAATAGTCAACGCGATCAGCGTCTTGTTTGCGATCCATTCATCCATTTGCTTTTGAATATCGAACACGTTAAACCCCTCTCTCCTCGTTGCTCCTGTAACCATTGTAGTAGATCATCCTAGTCTTTTATACCCAATTATCGTTGGGCTTTTTCCAAATCAGAGGAGTACATGCATAAGTGAAACGATCGAGTCACTGCTTATTATAAACATGCAGATTTTCCTAGGCAATCTCTTTTTTCCAATATATTGGATAAAATCACCAAAAGGCCCGTTTATCTGGCAAAAAACAGCATCCATCTTTTTTCACAGTTTGCCCAGCCAAGGGATCCTGACTAAAAAAAGTCCCTTCCGGCACAGAAAGGACTTTTTCCTCAGAACAAGTGGTTCCGTTATGAAATTTTCAATCATATCAGGAAAAATGATATACTCACCAGTCATATTCCACCCGGAAGCGATTTGAGCATCCGGACTGAAGTCCTGCCGCTAGATGGTTTTCGTTAGATCGATCTGGCTATTTACTTTTTCGGAATTCAATCTGCGATCTTTTCGCATGGCCTTGCGCTGCTCTGCCGTGTGAAACAAGTCTTTTTCCTCGTCTGTTTCCGGGATAACAGGCGGAACGGGGGTCGGGTTTCCATGCTCGTCGAGCGCGACGAAGGTCATAAACGACGTAGCCGTCAGCTTTCGTTCCCCTGTAATCAGATTTTCCGAGATGACTTTGACGAACACCTCCATCGACGTCTTCCCGGTCGACGTGACAAACGCTTCGATGCATACGGAGTGACCCATTTTTGCTGGCGAGAGAAAATCGATCGAGTCGAGTGATGCCGTCACGACCGACTTGCGCGAGTGGCGACTGGCGGCGATCGCAGCCACTTCATCCATCTTGGCCATCATCGCTCCGCCGAAGATCGTACCGTGATTGTTCGTAATTGTCGGCAAGACCAGTGTCGCCTGTATCGTTCTTGATTCTCGGATGGTTTTCGGGTTCATCGCAATGCTCCTTTACGGATATTTAGAAATGCGCGGGATGGCACGTCCCACCGTCCCACCGATTGATTGGCGTCTTGAACGGGGAAACATCCTCCTGGCGCAACGGGTTCATCGCCAAGCAGGTCCCCCGGCTTACTTGGTCTCCCGGGCTCGTGCGCCGGCACTGAGCTACGCAAGACTCAACTGCTTCATCAGCTCGACGAATGATTCGCCGAATTCATGCTGCAAAAGCTGCTTGCCCCATTGATACGCCGGACGGTAGTCGTCGAGACGAAACAGGCTGTCATCGATGTGAGTCGCTCGCTGTCGCCGCTCGCGATTGGAACAGTAAAATTCACGCAAGTAATCCTCGCCCCAGCGGGAAAACGGCGCCGTCTCTTCCGTCAGAGCGGTAACCAGCACCCGCTCGCCGATCCGGATCAGCTCGATTGGATAAAGCTGGCAGCTAAACGGCTTGAGCGCGTACACATCGCTGGTGTTTGCTTCCGCATAAGCGTGGATCGCGCAGCAGTATACGCCATTTACATCCTGATAAAACAGACAGTTTCCCTGGTCCATCCCGATCGTACCGTCTACCCTGCTGTCGTCCCAGATTCCGGCGGAACAAGCATGCTTGCGGCTGTGCGCAGAAAAATACCGCTGCACGATCGCCTCGGCCTCGTCATCAAGCCGTACCTTTTGCTGCGGCTCGACTGCATACGGCTGGCCATTTTCACAGCACGTTTCCCGGTGGACCTGCAGGCAGTGAAAGCAGTCGAGGTTGAATGGCGTCTGCAGTGCACGCACATCGATCAGATAGCGATCCATCAGGTAGATGTTCGCTTTATTCCGCTTCAGGTACCGTTCACACTGGTACGCTTCCTGCCGAGTCATCGGATCGGTTGTACCGTAGTAACGGAAGTTTTCCCACTTCATTTGACGAGTGAAAGCTCGGCTTCCGTGCCGAATACCGCCAGACGGCTCCCGTCGAATGAAGCCAGGTCCGCTTCTGTCTTGGGGATTTCCATGAGAATTTCCACGACTTCCTGATCGTCGGCGGCAAAGTGAAGTAGCAGATCCTTTTCGCCAAATTCATTGTCAGATAGCTGGACCTCTACGAGCGTCCCCGCAAAGACCGTCTCTTCCTCGTCTTCATTATCCGTATCCCACTGGGTAAAGGTAATGGTCGCCTGTTGGTTCGTGTAATGCTTCTCCAATGTGTCGCACAGCTCATCGTGTCGTTGTATGTCCAAAGAGCCAACCTCCTATTCACTGCCAGTAATCGCATGTATTTTTGCCCGCTCTGATTGAACGAGCTCGTGCAGGCCGGGGCATTTCCTGGGAAAGCACCCTTCTCATCTCTACCTTACTATATCAATGAAACGGTTCGTTTGACAAACGTTTGCGCATCGTTTCAGGGGAGTCCAATTACGAGTTGACGAGAAAGAGCAAGATATGCTAAATTAACACTGTTAATAAAATATACATCGTTAACTTGCGGAGATGTGATTTGTTATGGGCTCAACGGAAAGACGCAACCGGGAAACAGAAGAAATCCGCCAAAAGATTATTGCTGCAGCCACTCAGCTCTTTATCGAGGAAGGCTACGCGAATGTATCGATGCGCAAGATTGCCCAAAAAATTGAGTACTCGCCGACCACGATCTACATTTATTTTCAAAACAAAGAGGAAATCTTGCGAGAGCTCTTGGATCACGGAACTGCGCTGTTCCTCGACTACATCCAAAAAGCGTTTGCTGCTCCCGCACCGGACAGCTTGACCAGGCTGCGCGCAGGTCTTAAGGCTTACATCCAATTCGGCCTCGACCAGCCTGCCTTTTACAGGCTGATGTTCATTGACAATCTGGAGGCGTTCCTGCAGAAAGCGATGTGTGGAAATGACCGCTTGCAAGGTTTCGCCTTGCTCGTCGAACACATAGCGGAGCTGATTGATCAAGGACAGTGCCGGGAGCAGGACGAGCAGCTGATCGGCCAATCGATGTGGGCGTCGATTCATGGGCTTACATCGCTGTTGATCACCTATGAACATCACTTTCCGTGGAATGAGCAGGAGGTCTTGATTCGCTATCACCTAGACACGTTGCTCGGCAGTTTCGTCCGGAAGTAGTCCGGCAGCGGGTGGTTTTGTCAGAGCGCAAGAAAGCACATCCATGTCATCTGCCGAGCGAATCGAATGCGGGGAGGTTTTTTTAATGAAATCGGTTGTACCGGGGCGCTATAGTGCTGAAATGGAAGGATCGTTTGTGGTGTTTCTCATCGGCATGAGAATTAACCGCCCGCTTGCTGTGCATAAATGGCTGCCCACTTTAACAGCAATGGGGCCGATGCTGCGCGAGCTGTATCAGCATCCCGAGCTTGGCTTTTTGCGTGCGGAGACGTTCTGGAACTGGCGCGGTCCGATCGTCATTCAATACTGGCGTTCATTTGAGGATTTGGAGCGATATGCCCGACACGGCATACATCTGACCGCGTGGAAGCATTTTAACCGGACTGTGGGCACGGATGGATCGGTGGGCATTTTCCATGAAACGTATTTGGTAAAAGCGGGGCAGTACGAGGCGCTTTACGTCAATATGCCGGTCTTTGGCCTGGCGAAAGCCGGCCAGCACGTACCTGCTACAGGCAAGCGAGAAACGGCGCGGCGCCGATTGGGAGACACGAATGAGCCAATCGTGGCAACGCCGCCCAACCCGATCTGATCGGCGTTTGCTGCACTCATTGCCGATGTCCTTTTTGCCGGACAGCCGCAGCAATGCACCACGGCTGTCCGGATTGTCCTGCTTGCCTACTTCATCCCCTGAATCGCCTTATTCAGTGCGTTGATGAAGCCGAGGTGTGTCCCCTCGTGGAACAGCGACAACAGAAACAGTTCTTCTTGGGACTCGAGGCGATATGTTTTCCCCAGTGCGATGGGCTCCGGGAACTTCTCTCCCCAATTGCTCGTGTCAAGCGCCTTCACTCTTTCATCCTGCTCGCCGAGCTGGGTGAGCAAAACCTCCAGCGTCGGCGGAGTAGTCGTCCAGTCAGCCGGCTTCGTGCCATTGCCGAACATGGCCGCATATTCGGCCGGAAGATGCTCGGACCTGGGTCCAAACACAAACTGCTCACAGACGGTCAGAATGTGTCCGAGATTCCAGCGGATCGTGTTGGTAAAGCCAGCAGGTTGAATGTCGGCATCTTCTTCCCTGACAGCTTCCATCACCTTTCTAAGATTTCCTCTGCCTGTGTCGAATTGCTTCAATAATGCTTCTTTCCCCATCGTTCATCCGTCCTTTCTGTTTGCAACTATCAGGTGGTCCTCACGTTGTTGAATTATCCATTCACCGGCGAAACTCCTGCTTGCAAACAGCTGCCCGTCTTTTTTTCCGTCTTGTCCGTCCGCCTGCCCCTGATTTTCCTGGTGATTTCACCTGTTCTCTCCGCTCATCTTGTTGATCGCCTGAGCAATGGCAAAATCCTTGCCAGTCAACCCACGAGCTTCCTTCGACGAGAGGGAAACAGTGACGGTACCGGACAAAATGCGGATTTCCGCATGATGATAATCCTGCTCCAGATACTGCGCAATACGATTGACGAGCGCGATTGCGTCGGTAAAGTGGCTACAGGAGAAGGTACGTGTCAAAGCAATCTGATCATCTGTCAGCCTCCATCCCGGAATTTTCCCTAAATTGAATTTTACTTGATCGGTGGTTAGTCTTGCCAAGGTGATCCCCCCCTCTGCGAATCGGTTACTTCCATCCTATTCATTGACCAGAGGAAAAAATCACCATAGCCACTCGCTCGGACAGACCCAAATGGTACAGGGCATCAAACAGCTCCCACGCCATCATCCCGCCGGGTGCAGCGCCAGGCGAACCCGGGCATTGACTGGCATCAAGGACATCCATGTCAACCGTCACGCAGATCAAAATTAGCCATTCTTACCGTTAGTAGAGCACAAGCTTTGAAACGCGTGCAAGTTTGTCAAGGAGCACGTTCGCAATTCAGCCGGATAAGGCTTGCCAACTCGATGTTGCATGGATGTGCGCCCTGCCGCCTCGCTTTATTGCAATACGATGCCGAAGCAGTCTCGCAAAACATCGGACAACTGTTCAGCAGCGACGTCCCGCTTCGTCTTTTCTGTTCCCTCCGTAATCGTCAACGCGTTGCCCGAGAGCGTCAGTCTGCCCGTCGCCGTTGCAATGGTCGCCAGATTCGCATGGGTAAAATGCGATTCAGGCGACGTCTGATTGTAATGACACATCGGGGCAAATTCCGGCAGCTCCTTTGGCTGCAGCGTGAACCGGTAGCGGATGACCCATTTGTCATCGCTGCGCTTTTGCAGGTAATAGTATGGCTCTGCGTCTTGGTCATTCCGCCAAATCCGGTAGGCTCCGCTCACATCCTCGACCACTTCCCCGGTCAAGGGCATCGGCTGGCGAACCGAATCGCCAAACCCTACGTCCACCACATACGGCTGCTCCATGGCGACGAGAATCATCGCATGACTGTCAATGATCGCATACCTTTCGCCATCGATGCATACCGTCGCCCCGATCAGCTGCGACTGAAAGCCAAGCTGCCCGAGCAGCCATTGAAACAATCCGTTCAGTTCATAGCAAAATCCGCCGCGGCGATTGCCGACTACCTTTTGATAAAACTTCTCCAGATCAAGGGTGATCGGGACTTTTCGGATGACATCGAGATTCTCAAACGGAACGCGCAGCATGTGCCGGTTTTGCAAGTAAGCCAGATACGAAAAGTCAGCTTCCGTTCGCTGCTCGGCATCAAATCGTTTCAAATACTCGTTAGCGTTCATGGCGATTCCCCCAAACATAATGAATTGTATGGACCCCCGCGTCCCGATAGGCCAGGGGCAGATCCTGTGCAAAAGGCTCAAACCTGTTACGGTTCGAGCCTTCTGTAGTAGGCATTGTTTTCTTGAGCAGGAAAAACCGTATGCTGATCGGCTACGTCAAGCTTTGTCCAGGTATTGCTCTGTGGCACGTAACGGTACGTTCCTTCCGCATCGCGAGCGAGCAGAAAAGTCCCGAACGGCTGCAGCTGGCCTTTGCCCGTGGGGATCAACACCGGATTTTTGCCTTTTTCCCACCAGTATATCTGGTCATTCGCTCCAGGATACCGCCCTGACTGATGGCGCAGCACTGCATGCCCATCAGCGGTCACGAGCACGGCAAGACCGGTTGCTTCGATACGATCACCTTTGCGCCCTTCTACTTGGGTGACGATCTGGTTCATCCTGGCAAACGTCCAGTAGATACCGTGCTTGCGGACGTGAATCGGCAGTGACCAGTAGTACGGATTGAGCGGTGAAACGCTGGCGATCCCCGCCTCCCGCAGAGAAACGTTGGCGTCTACGTCAAATGTCCAGCGATCGATCTGAACGGCTTCCTCTTGTGGATCGTCGCCGTTGTAGATCGTCAAGGCGTACAGCTTGCGGGTGTATGGGTCATAGGCAAGCTCCTTGACCCACGCGTGCTGGGGAGCCGCACTGCTGTCGTAGAGAACGGTTGTTTTCTCTTTCGCGATGTCGTACAAAAAAACCTGCTTGTAATTGCCAAAAGCAAGCTGCTGCTCATTGATCCAAAGAATCGGCAGACCGTCGTAGGCAACATCCGTGTAAAAGGAGTGCTCAATGATCCTGGGTGGCTGACCGGGTTGTTCAAGGATGAATGTGTAATAGCTGCCGTTGCCGTCCCCCTGACTCGGGGCCAAGCGAATCACTCCGACGTATTTGGACTGGTCGGGTGAAAAGACGAGTGCATCGTAAAAAGAGCGATAGGTACCATAGGCGAGTTTTTTTCCTGACGGATATTCCACCCACGCTCGCTGCGGAATCTTCCGCACTTCCACGTTTTGATAGCTTTGTGGCAGGTAGTTGCCGGATAAAGCGTACATGCTGGCCAAATTTATCGGCTTGTCTGCAGCCAAGTGACGCATGTCAATGTCGTACGTCGTCTGGTTTATCCACGTGCCGGCGACTTCCGGCAACGAGGCCCCGATCTGATCCTGATTGATCATCGGCTCCGAAAAGTGCAGCCGCAGTCGTTCGAGCTGATCAGAGACGTAGAGATATGTAAACGGATCGTAATTTTCTGCGGCAAGCACAGCCTGATCCTGATGAGTGGAATCGATCGTCACTTGCAGGGGAATCATCCGTTTGATGGACAAACGGGGCAAATCGGGGATGTGAAGATCAAGCCGATCTTTGATCTCGTGAATTTTGATCGACAGCTCCAAATGCCCGCTGTTGACTTTTTTCCATTTCGTCCCCGAAACGACTCCGCCGTTGATTTTTATTTGATCGAGAAAGCTTTCCCCCGTCTCCCCTGTACGTGGGGCAACCTCCATGATCACATATGCGCTCTCCCCGTGCAGCGCATAGGTTTGGCTTGTTTTCGGGAGGTCCTGTTGCTGGAACGAGACGATTTCCCAGGAACCGGAGTCGTTTATTTGCCCCAGAAACAAGCGGACAATCTGTTCATTGAATCGCCTATCGAGCAGCGTGCCGGATGCTGACGCGTCTGTTCCGGGCGAATTCGTCTGATCGAGAATGACTGAAGCTGCCCCGTCGGCTGTATTTCTCTCTTTTTCCGTCGGTATAAACGGCAGTACCAGCATACAGACGATTAGAGCCACTCCGTACCAGTAAACGTGCTTCATTCGATTGTTTCCCCCATTTTGTATAGATCGTATCAAAACGCTACTTGTTATACGTTGGCGAAGCGGCAAACGTTACCATATTGAGGGAAAACCACACTCTTTTTCTTGCAACCACGAGAATGGAGCGGTCAACGATGGAAAATTCTTTGCCAGCGAGCCCGGAACGGCTACCTCACTATTCCGGACTTGTTCCTGTCTTTTTCGCTGCTTGCCTTGCCTACCAGCTGTACTCCCTTCCTCTTGCGCCATGCTGGTCCCAGTTCCACCAGTCTACCTCTCCAACATAAGGCTCGGCGAAAACCGGCTCTTGCTTTAATTTCAACAGCTCTTTCGTCGGGCCCGTCACGACGACACCGTAAAGCCGTACACCGTGCTGCTTCAGGTAATCGGTTCTTTGCTGCAGCTTGGGATCCGAGTAGTGCAAGACATCTTTGAGCATCGGCTCCGCCCATTTTTTCTGTGTGCTGAGGTATTCCATTTCAGCAATCAGCGCCTGCGCCCTGCGCTCTCCTTCGCCATTCACCTCGATCCCGCCACCGTAATCAACTCCCCACGGGTTGTAGCCCCAGACACTGCCTTTGCCCAACGGGTTGTCTTTGGCCGCGGCCTCTTGTCCGGTATCGACGGCAAACCAGGCTGTATCGAGATCGTACTTGCGAATGATCGCAAAATACTCGTCATGGGTCAGCAGACGGGTAAAGGAGACTGCCAACTGGGCGACTGTCCCCTCCGGCAGCTTATCGAGCACCCGCCAGCCTGTGTCGGGGACAACGGTATTCTCGCTTGGCTGATTTGGCTCCGCTGTCGGATAGCGGAAGTAAAGCGAATTTTTGTGGACGCCGTTATTCCAGCTAAACTTGAGCTGCGGGTGGTTGAACAATACGTGATTTTCGACGAAACCGACCTGCTTGGAGTCGCCGCCTAGCCGCTCTTCAGCCGTATATTTCATGTCCATGGAAAAAAACAGACCGCCATTCGTACCGCCACTGCCCATCCGCATCGCCGGGCTGGTGAAATGGACGACATCCTCTGTGACCCGAGTGATGTCCTTTACCGTCGGCCAAAACCAGAGGTAGTTGCACACTTGACTGACGATAAACAACAAAATCCCCAGCGTCACCATCCCGCCGACAGTAAAGATTGACTGGACAAAACGGTTGCGCCATTTGCTTTTTTGCAAAATGAGTGTCTGTTTTTCCTCCGTCAACGCGACAGGTGGGTCCTCGTCTTTTTCCAGCCAATCGTGAAAGAGCAGTTGTTCCAATTTATCCGCATACTCGTCCGTCTCTTCCAGCGTTTTGCGCAGCTGCGCTTTCTCTTCCTCAGTCAGTTCGCCGCGCAAATACGCGAGCAGCTGTTGTTCGATGTTTTTTTCATGGCTGTTTGCCATAGATGCTCTCCCTCCATTTCGTACGCAGCTTTTGTCTCCCCCGGTACAGGGCTGCTTTCACATCGCTGGCAGGTATGTCGAGGACCGCGGCGATTTCCTCGTATGTCAGCTGATGTTTACACCGCAGCAGCAGCACCTGCCGCTGTTTGTCGGGCAGATGGCCGAGCATGTCGCTAAAGCTGGTCCACAGCTCTTGGTCCAGCACGCGCTGCTCCGGGTCCGCCTGGGCATCTTGCTGTGTCAGCGTATCGTGCAGAGAAACAGGATCAACCGTCACCTGGCGCTTTTGCTTGCGCTGCCAATCGATAAACGCGTGGTAGGCTACTTTAAACAGCCACGGCCTGACTTTCTCCCCGTGGTAGCTGTCAAGATATTGAAAGGCGCGAAAAAAGGTGTCCTGCGCCAGATCCTCTGCCTGTTTTTCGTTTCTCGTCAATCGAAATAAGTACGAATAAATATCGTTCAGATGTGCCCGGTAGATTTCGTCAACGCCCACGATTTCCCCCTTTCCTCCTTACACGTACCACGGATGAGCGTCAGGAAAAGTTACAGGTAGTTTGCGCTTTTTTTGCATAAAAAAGAAAAAGACATTGTCCTGAGCTGGCCTCCACCCATTCCTATTTTGGGGAACGTCTTTCGCGCCACATCTACATCCCTGAGTTACATCCGCCGCGAAGCGAGTGGCTTTGGGGCGCGGTTCCCTTGTCGGCCTTTAGATACTTCCACGTGCGCTGTCACTTGCGGAGTGTTCTCTTCTTGGCGATTCCCCTCCCCTCCACAGCACCCGCAGTTGCACGATGCTTGCAGCCCTGTCAAACACTTTTAATCCGTACAGGACACCAAAACTTTCCGACCGATATAACAAAAGAACCCCGGCAGATGGGTTTTCCGGGGCAACAATATGTTTGCGAATTATTTGCGATAGAGCGGGTAATCGACTTCTGACGGGACTTCGATGAGGACAAAGCGCAAATTTTCTTGGCTTGCCTGAATCGTTACGTGGTTGTCCTGCTCAGCGGTGGCGACGATAAATTCCCTGGACGCGAATTCGGCAGATTCGCTTTCTGTGGAGACGGTGCCTCCGCCTGAAAGGGAGACGACCGCGAGCGCCTGGCCCTTGGGCAGTGCATAGCTGTAGGGCTTGCCGGCCCTCAGCTCGACCTCATACATCTTCGGCCTGGTGACAAGTGAGACGGGAGAGCCTTGGCCGATCACGGTTTTGATACGCACGCCATCCGTTTCGCTCAGTGGAAATTCATCGTGGCTGTACTGATTGTAGGTCGGCTTGAGCTTCAGCGCCTCGCGAGCGTTTGGCTCAAACCAGATTTGAAACATCTCGGAGTCGACGAACATCGTCTCCGTGTGAAACACGCCGGATCCTGTCTGCATGACCTGAATTCCCCCGTCAGCGACCCGCTGTGTCGTACCGAGCGAGTCGCCGTGCTCAATCTCGCCTTTGACGACGTAGCTGATGATTTCAAATGACTTGTGCGGATGCGGCGGAATGTTGGAGGTGACGTTTGCTTTTGCCCAGGCCCAGTAAAACAACGGGCCGACGCGTTTGACAGCGGAACCCTCGCCCGGGAATCCGACCGGTTTCTGTTCGACGATTTCCCCTCCGTTGAATTCGCCTGCTCCTTGCTGATTGACAGGATATACGTGCAATGTCATTGTGCTTGCCCCTTTCTGTATGTGGATGCCATCATCTGTACTGTTATTGGCCAACGTTCATGCGATCATTGTACGTACAGTATACATCAGATTTTTACTTATGTAAATATAGCCGCTTTATTTTTGTAATTAAAATTACGGCAGTATGCAGCTCCTTCACGCCCTTGGCTATGTGTCGAGCATGGATGCTGCATCACTCCAGAAAAAAAGGGAAAACCCGCCCGATTGCTGGGCAGGCTTTTGCAGCGACTGTCGCCTAACTCGTTCTTTGCTTCAAACGACGCAAGCCTTCATGATAATACTGCTGCATGATTTCCTCCGGCACCATGCTTCCCCCGGTAGCCCAAACGATATGGGCCGCATTTGCCATTTTGCCGCTGAGCTTGTGTTCCGCCAGATATTGTTGCCCCGCATTGCTGCGGAATAACTGGACCGGTCCGTAAACACCCGCCAAAGCGGAGGGCTCCAAATACATACGTTCTGTATTTGCCAGCATGCTCAACAGCACGTACAATTCCGCATCATCCACTGTATACACCCCGCTGAGCAGGTTTTCCACGGTCTTGCCGACAAATGCGGAAGCTCTCCCGACGGCAAGACCATCCGCGTCGGTCCGATTGTCGATGCCGAAGTCCTGGACAGATACTCGATCGTGCTGACCGGTCAGTAAACCGATAAGCATGCAAGGCGAGTGGGTCGGCTCCGCAAAGAAACAATGGACGTTGTCCCTGTACAACATTTTCAGCCCAAACGCTACGCCGCCGGGACCGCCGCCAACTCCGCAGGGAAGGTAGACAAACAAAGGGTGCTCGTCATCTACGACCACATTCATCTCATCCAGCTGGGATTTTAAACGGGCGGCTGCGACAGCGTATCCTAGGAAGAGGTTCGTCGAATTTTCGTCATCCACGAAATAGCTCGTCGGATCTGCCTGTGATTGTTTTCTCCCCGCTTCCACTGCCTTGCTGTAATCCGAGCCGTATTCGATGACCGTCACGCCTTTGCATCTCAGCAAATCCTTTTTCCATTGCTTGGCATCAGCCGACATATGAACGGTTACCCGGAATCCCAGCTGTGCCCCGATCATACCGATACTCAGGCCGAGGTTTCCTGTTGAACCTACCTGGATCGAGTAGCCGGAAAAAAAGCTGCGAAACTTCTCGCTGTCCAGGATGGCATAATCATCGTTCACCGTTAGCAGCCGATGTGCCATAGCCAGATCTTCCGCATGCTTCAGCACCTCATAAATGCCGCCCCTGGCCTTGATCGATCCAGATATGGCAAGGTGGCTGTCGCATTTGAGCAAGAGTGAACCCGGCAGCGTCAGCTTATACATTTTTTCGAGCTCCGCTTGCATAGCAGCAATGTGTACGGTAGGAGATTCGATGATTCCGCTTGCGCTTTGGGTTTCGGGAAAAACCTTGGCAATATACGGGGAGAAGCGCTGCAGGCGTTCTTCCGCCGCTTTGATGTCGCCTTCGTGCAGCGTGATTTTTTTGATCGCTTCCCGGAATGTTTGCTGACGCGGATTTTGCCAAAAGACAGGCTCGGTCGCGATGATTTTTTCCAGTATCGGGTACTCCTGTTTCCACTCCTCAATGTCTTTTCCCAAAATTTTGGTAAACTCCATTTTGCGTTCCTCTTTCTTTGCTTTTTTTGTACCACGTTGACCGGTTTATATGAAATTCGTCCATATACAAAAAGTTGAGTAAATTATATTGAATATAAATAAAATTAATTAAATCAAATTTACCATCTGCATTGTATTTTTGTCAATTTTCCATCACCTGACAGGAGCTGAATTTCAACACTACATGTCTTAAAAAGGTCCGCTGAAAATATGTTATAATTGCCAGTAAGTGTACATACTCGTTTGGTCATCTCCGCACCGATTCTGTAAAGGCAACGGCTGTGAATCGGACACGGTTCACTACTCCACGAAAAATTAAAGGAGCTTGCACAATGGAAGACGTAAATATTGGAAAAAACATCCAAGAGTTTCGCAAAACGAAAAACCTCAGCATCCGCGAACTGGCGGAAATGTCGGGGGTAACGCCTTCCTTATTAAGTCAGATTGAACGAGGATTGGCTAATCCTTCGATCCATACCATCAAGATGATTGCGAAGACGTTAGATGTCCCCCTGTTCTCCTTTTTTATGGGGTTCCACGACACTAAGGACCTCGTCGTACGCGCCAACGCGCGGAAAAAAATGATCTTTCCGGAAAACCATAACTTTGCCTATGAATTACTATCTCCTGACTTGAGCGGGGCAATAGAACTTGCTCTCATGACACTGCCGCCTCAATCCTATTCTTCCGAAGAATTAATGGATCATGATGGAGAAGAGGCTGCCTATGTCATTGATCATAAAATAGAGCTGCATTTGGAAAATCAAGTTATTTTATTGCATGCCGGGGACAGTGTCAGGATTTTACCCCGTATGAAACATAAATGGGAAAATCCATTTGAGCACGAAGCCAACGTGATATTTGCTATTACTCCTCCTCGATTCTAACCTTTTTGTCCAAACATCTGACTCAGTATAGGGCAGTTCCTGCAAGCAAGTGAACCGGAAATCCGGATTTGACATGCTTCTAGCTGCCATGAAAAAACGAGTGTCGATGAAGGCTGCACTCACGGCGAAATGGTTCGTGGCCCTCTTCCACACTCGTTAGCTGGTCCGCACGACACTCATAAAAGGCGTTGAACGAATCAGCATTGTTGGGAAAGGGGAACTTTTGCAAAATCAATCGCTGAAGAAGAGTTCCAAACCGATACTGCATAAAGTTTTGATCCTGTATTTCCAACAAGGAGTTATTGACAGCAAAGACTTTGCTATACAAAGCCCCGGGTGAGATTTTTTACTCATCCGGGGCTCGCTGTCTCAGATGTATTCCTTAGTGAACAAGCCGCAAGAAACCTTTCAGCCTCTCGCTTACAGGATTCGTGAGAACAGTTTTCGGGTCACCCTGTTCCTCAATCATTCCATTGTGCATGAAAATCACTCGATCAGCGACATCGCGGGCAAAACCCATTTCATGGGTGACGACCACCATTGTCATCCCTTCATTGGCCAACTGCTTCATTACATGTAAAACCTCACCCACCAGCTCCGGGTCAAGTGCTGATGTCGGTTCGTCAAATAGCATGATTTTCGGATTCATCGCCAACGCTCTGGCGATTGCTACTCTTTGCTGCTGCCCGCCAGAGAGCTTTTTCGGATAAATATCCTGCTTTTCTAGCAAGCCTACTTTTTCTAGCAGAACGAGCGCCTCCTTCTTTACATCCTCCTTTTTCCTGCATAGTACCTGAATCGGTGCCTCGATGACATTTTCCAGCACAGTCATATGCGGGAAGAGATTAAATTGCTGAAATACCATTCCCACTTCTCGGCGGATTTGACTGATGTGCTTGATAGATTCATCGAGAACGATGTTGTCGATCGTGATTTTACCGGCAGTGATCGTCTCCAATCGGTTAAGGCAGCGGAGCAGCGTGCTCTTGCCCGACCCGCTGGCGCCGATCAACGACACCACCTCGCCCTTGTGAATGGTGAGGTCAATGCCTTTTAACACTTCCAATTTTCCAAAGCTCTTATGCAAGTTTTCAATTGTAATAATCGGTTCTGCCGTCGCTGTTTTCATTGCTCTCATCGCGTTTGCCCCTCTCCTAGAGATCACTGACCGACAAGCGGTATTCAATCTTGTTGAGGATAAATGTAAAAATGGTCGTTAACAACAAATACAGCAAGGCGGCAGTAATATAAAATTCGATAAATGCATAGTTGGTTGAAGCAAACCGTTGAGAGGCCATCATGAGCTCAGATACGGTAACTAATGATGCCAGTGAAGATTCCTTTAACATACTAATCGCTTGATTGCCAAGGGCCGGAACACTGACCCGAAAAGCCTGCGGCAAAATAATCCGCTTCATGATCGTCGCATAACTCATGCCTAATGATTGAGCTGCTTCCGTCTGACCGGCAGGAATAGAAAGGATTCCGCCCCGATAGATTTCGGCAATGTACGCGCCTGAGTTAATGCCCAAAGCAATCACAGCAGCGGTAAACGGTCCAAGCTCGATCCCCACCTGCGGAAGGCCAAAATACACCAGGAACAACTGTACAAGCAGTGGTGTTCCGCGAATAATCCAAATATACAGATCCGCAGACCAGACAAGTGGTTTCAGCTTGGAGATTTTCATCAAGGCAGCAAAGAGCCCGAGCAGCAAGCCAAGCGCTATGGAAACAACCGACAGTTCGAGTGTGACCAATGCTGCCTGCAGCAGGAAAGGAATGTAGTCAGTAACAAGTGAAAAATCCAGCATCTCCATTCTCTCCTAGCGAATATCCCGATCAAACCACTTCAGGCTAATTTTTTCGTACGTTCCATCCTTTAGCATATCGGCCAAATGCTTGTTCAATTCATTTTTCAACGCCTCTTCATTTTGATTTAAAGCAATACCGGCTCCATCTTTGAGCAACAAATCCCCAATTGGCTTAAACGGGTACTGTTTTTCCTTGATGATTCTTGCTCCGAGATTTCGGTTTGTAATGACGCCTTCAATTCGTCCATTTTGCATATCCTGAAAACACAAGTTGTCATTTTTATAGGTGACAAGCTCCGCGCCAAGCTCCTTCCCTTTCTTTTCAAACGTTGTTCCAATGGTTACACCAATTTTTCGCCCCTTAATCTTATACGGGTCGGTAATATCTGAGGAATCAGGGACAAACAGCTGCATGCCAGAATGATAATACGGCTCAGTAAAATCGATTTTCTTTTTGCGCTCGACGGTAATCGCCATACTGGAGATGACCACATCATATTTTTTCGCCAGCAGACCAGCAATGATACTATCCCACGGGGTGGCCACAAAATTCACTTTTACACCCATGCGCTGGGCCAGTTCGTTAGTCAGATCAACGTCGAAGCCTTCCAGTTCATTTTTGTCGTTAAAGAAGTTATAGGGTGGGTACGCTCCCTCAATCCCGACGGTAATTGTCCCGGAGGATTTGATTTTTCCGAGTACCCCCAAATCTTCGCTTTGATTTTGCGTAGCCGATGCTGCTGGCGTGTTCTCAGTCGGATTTTCAGTTGGGCTTGCTGCTTTGTTTCCGCAAGCTGAAAGCAACAATGTAAACAAACTGATCATTAAAATGTAAATCATACTTCTTTTGTTCACGTGAATGCCTCCCTTATTATTTTTCCGGATTCTTATCAAGTTCTTCATAGAGAACAGAAAGTTTATATCCCACAGAATTTCATTGCTGTCCCTACATAGATTTCAACCGCCTCAACAAGCTGTTGAACGGAAATTTTTTCATTCTTGGAATGAGAGTAAGAGATATCCCCAGGCCCGCAAATAACCGTTGGAATATTTAGATAGCTGGACAACAAGCCTCCATCCGTCCACCCTCTTCTGGTAGATATTTCCGGGTCACTGCCTGTAACTTCGCGTATCGTTTTCGTCAGCGATGTGACAATTTCACTATTTTGATCGGTTATCATCGGAACATGATAAAGTTCCTTCATTTTACTGTTTTCCATGATCTGCAACTCAGCGAGGAAATCAGGATCTTCTGTTTCAAGGCGATTGATCACAGCACAGATTTCGTCGATCACTTGGGTCGTTGACTCCTCTGGGATATAACGTCGATCGAGTTGGATTTTGCAGATATCGGCTACCGTACTGGGCTGTGTGCCACCCTCAATCCTGCCAAAGTTCAACACAGAGGCGCCCGTAAAGGGATTGACTCGCTGTTTCAACCTGGGGCCCAGCACATTCTCCAGCTCAACAATTAGTTTGGCTGCCTTGGAAATTGCATTGATCCCCTGTTCAGTTACTCCACTGTGGGCGGTTTTTCCTAACACCTTAATCTCTAGCCATACCAAACCACGATGCCCGATCGCATAATCGAAATTAGAGGGTTCACCAACAATTGCACCATCCGCCTTGAAGTTGCCTAATACAAGGGCTTCAGTCCCCTCGCTGCTTCCTTCCTCTCCAACCACAGCGGAAAAATGCAAGTCACCTTTTAAGGGAATATTGCCCCGTTTGCAGACCACCAAGCTCATCATCATGGCTGCAATAGCCCCCTTCATATCAACACTGCCGCGCCCATGAACAAATCCATCCTTGATAAAAGCTTCATATGGAGGGAAATCCATTTCATAGGCCGGAACAGTATCAACATGCCCATTCAGTAGTAAGGACTTGCCTCCGCCTGTACCGTGATGGGTAGCAATGATGTTGTAGCGATTGCCTTCCACAAATTGAAGTGTATAAGCAATCCCATGTTTGTCAAAAAAGCTGCAAATGTAATCAAGTACCTGTCTTTCTCGCTCAGGTTGGTTCCAATCGCTTGGAATCCGAATCAAATCCTGCGTTAATTGAACGATGTCTGATTCTGTAAATAGGTTTTTGCAAATTCCCATGCGTGACTCCCTTTCTGTTAATCATCCTGCCATAGCTCATAAGATAAGGGCAATTGCTGATTGCTAATCGGCTCATAAACCACCTTCTTTCCAACTTTGCAAATGAATAAAAAGCAATAAACATGCCACAGGGCAACAAGCGTATTCAAGCGTCATTATCAGGGCTCGACTCGTCCGAGAAAAAAATAGGGTGATTATTTAGGGGACATTTCCCTAATAATCACCCTATTAATTTTCAAGTGGACGATAATTTTGCAAAGCCTGTATTCCTCTTTCCGTAATGACCGTACCTTGTTTTGTCGTGCCGATGGCAATCAACTCTTTTTGCAAGAGCTGCCTTAATTTTGTGCGGAGCTTTTGTTCTGTCAGATGGAGTTCGTTCAGACTGTCGTTTTTCATCAATTCGTAGCGGCCAACACTTTTTTGCACACGGGAATACTGGTAGATGCATCGTAAAATCTGCGCCTCATCCGGTTTCAGAAATATTTGCTGTTGATGAGACACAAAGGATGTTTTTAGTTTCGGAGGGATATCCTCTAGCGAGATCCGCTGATTTTCAGTCACTGTCACGGAATATTCGACCACATTTATCAACTCACGAATATTACCGGGCCAGTCGTACCTCATAAACAGCTCGATTACTTCCTGATCCCAGGTTTTTGCTTCTTCGAGACTTTTTAATTGATGCTCAAGCAATAACGGGATATCGTCTTTTCGCTCACGTAAGGAAGGAATTTCAATCGGCAATACATTCAAACGGTAATATAGATCTTCACGGAAGCTCCCCTTTTTGACTTCTGCCTCCAAATTGCGGTTGGTCGCGGCAATGACTCGTACATCAACAGTCAGTATTTTTGTACCGCCAACACGGACCACTTGTTTTTCTTGCAAAACACGCAATAGACGAACCTGAATGCCCGGAGAGATATCGCCGATTTCGTCCAGGAAAATGGTTCCCCCATCAGCCTGTTCAAATACTCCTGGCTTTCCACCTTTACGGGCACCTGTAAACGCCCCTTCTTCATAGCCAAAGATTTCGCTCTCCAGTAGATTTTCCGGTAAGGAAGCGCAGTTGATTGCGACAAATGGACCATTCTTCCGGGGCGATTCCATATGAATGGCGTGGGCAAACAATTCCTTTCCGGTTCCGTTCTCTCCAAATATCAAGATACTGCGATTATTTTTGGCCATTTTTTTCGCTTTTTCGATCGTTTTAAGCAGTTTTTGGGATTTACCGATGATTTGCGCAAAGGTGTAAAAAGCGATATGCCCTTTATCGACAATGCCTTTTCTCAATCGCCGTTCAAGCGATTGAATTTCTGTGACATTTTTTAATATACAGACCATTCCGAGATACTCCTGCTGTCGCACCATGCGTTTACAATTCACAATGAAGTATTGGTTCTTGATGGTAATCAGTGCATCTGCATGTGGAACATCGGAGGCCAGAAAAGGAATAATGCTTTCGCAATATGGCAATCGCTCGATCGGTTGACCTATTACCTCTTGAATACTGCACTCAAATAACTCAGTCGAAAGCTTATTCATAAAGCTGAGCTTTCCTTGCTTGTCACATGCAAAAATAGGCTCTTGAACTGCTTCAAATATCGATTGCAAATGGATATGCAGATTTTGAATGTCAACATAAGCATTGCCAAATTGCTTACCCAGGTCATGAATTTCGGCGATATATCGGGAGAGGTACTCTTTTTCCTTTTCCAGCGGAATACCTAAACGGCGCCCGAGTTCTAATAAGTCGTGAATATGAATCCTGCGAATGCCGATATCAATTAGCTCGAGAGGATATGGCAGGATAACCTCTGGTTTTCCCAAGGTAACGCCGTAACGATACCGTTCGTGCTGTAATGTGCAGCCAGGGTAGTAAGGTATATATCGTAGATGGTTCATATTGGCTTCCAGCAAGGTTTGGATGACTTCATTACACGTATCATACAGGTTGTTTATCACCAAAACCTCTGTCCCGCTGGGAATTTGCATAAGCCATTTCAACTTCTTTGGTTCAAATAACCGATTGATCACCCAAACTGGGGTCTGCTCAGGAATATATTGCTTTGCCACTTGAAAAATATCATCGGACTTGCTTGAGAGCAGAACCATATCAACATGGTTGATCTCTCCTGAAAGGTCATCCAGGAGATAACTGGAAATCCCGCAATATGGATTAAAATAATCGTGCAGCTGCTTACGCAATATATCGAGTGTTTCCAAGCTTTTGGCAACGATCGCAATTTGCTTTTTCATAATCATCCCCCTTTCAAAGACCATGCTCAGAAAATGTATCTCTATCTAAACTCTACTATTTCACACTAGTTCTGTTTTTACAATCAGGAAAGCCCCGTGAGACTTTTCGCTCTGCGGGGCTCGCTAAAATTTTTTTTGTTTGTTTTACCATAATTTCAATATAATATACGCAAATGGTCAGCGTATTTGTCCAGTTTTAGCAAATGCGAGATTCTTAACCCTTCCTGTCGAAATCGAGCATCCTGTAACCTTTCCGCCCGATCCTCTTGTAAATGAGATGATGCCAGGAGTTAAAAATTGAGTGCCTCCTACCATAAACTGATCAGGACCGATGTTTAGCAAGCGATTCTTTCCGTTTCTTATGTGGGAAAAATAAAGATAACCATCTTCTTCTGTCACATAATAGGATGTTTCAATTTCAGTGCTTTCATATTTTCCTGCGTAGCCAACCAGGTTTTCACTTTTTTCTGGTGTAGGACACCATTTTACAAGCGGAATCAGTCTAGGCCCGATTTTACAGCCGGACTTTTTTCCGAGATAAAGTTTGAAATCCAAATGACCAACTTGATAGCAGTTGCCCTTGCTATGAATTAATGGCGAAGGTCCGTATGCTTCTTCCATAACCAACCGCCCGTCTTTGCTTATAACTTCCGCATAGAACAGTTCTTCGCCTGGCGCAAAGTATATTCCCGTCGCGTCAGCTTCTTCAAAGTCCTCACAATAAAAAAGCGGCATGTCTGCTGTCTCGTCCACCTCAAGCCCCAAAACGATATCGGCGATCTTCTCTGTTGCTAGCTTAAGCACTATATTTTGTGTATTACTAAAAATAACGATATCAAGATCATCTTCTGTAAACCGGGTCATATGGCTTCGAAAAGCAGCGTCTGCACCGCCATGATTAAAAAATGCGTGACCCTTATACCCTGTTGGATCGCTTATTTCCAGTCCTCCTGCGTAACGACTAAGAGTGCCATCTGTAAGCGTCGGACATTCAAACATAAGCGCAAGCGTTTCTTTCTTGCAAATCATTGGTTTTTTATAATTATCCATCCACTTAAGGAAATCAGAAGCTGTCGTATTAAGTGATGTTGCGCCATAAGCGCCGTAGTTAAGCACAGCATGGACAAATTCTGTTCCGTTGTCTTTATATGAACCGGCTCTATTCGGAACCAGCTGCCAATAGCGGTCCTTAAAGCATGTGTTCTTCATCCCCAGTGGAGTAAATATGCGCTCATCTGCAAACTCATTAAGTGTTTTGCCTGAAACTCTTTCAACGATTTCTGCAAGCAGCGTGAAGTTCGAATTACTGTACAAATACCGGGAAAGAGGGGGGAAATTCAGCGCAGTTTGTGAGCTGATTAAAGCTTTGGCATCTTCCTGAGTGATTGTGTCATCAATTCTCACACCACGTAAAACTAGCAATTCCCATTGATCTCTGATTCCGCTTACATTGTTCATCATATTTCTAATCGAAACAGGCTCGTGAAACGGGACCAAATCTTGAATATATTCCCTTATATCGTCATCGACATGAATTTTTCCGTCTTCGTGTAAAAGCAAAGCGCACATAACAGTAACTTGCTTCGAAACAGATGCTACGTGAAAGACAGTTTCATGTGTTATCGGCAGCTTGTGTTCGAGATTTGCATAACCAAAGCATTTATCATAGATTAGCTCGCCGGCTTTTCTAATTTTAACCTGTCCACCCGGACATAAGTCCCGCTGCCAAAGAGAAAAGATAGAATCAACTTTTTTTTCCAATTCATTATCCATTCTTATCACCTGCCCTTTCCACAAATTCTTCCTCGCTTGACAAATAACCACCCCAGCGGCAACCCCTGGAACTAAACAAAACATTTTGAAATTTTTACTAAGGTAAAATTATCATCTCCACCGCGAAAAGTCAATGTAGTTTTATTTATTAAATTATATTTAATGCCATTCTTCTAAAAAAGCCCGGCTTTTTTGCCGGGCTGCTCCAGGGATATGTAATACAACTGACACCCGTTACTCTTCAATGACCTTGCCAGTCAACGCATCGACATAACGATCCTCGACCGGCTGAACAGGCACGTATGCCAATAACGGTGTCGCCGTGTCTTCTCCCAAATAGGATGGAGCCACGTAGATGGGCCTCATGGCAAGATCGTTCAGATACGCTTGTTTCGCCGCATCTGCCGCAACGACCTGGCTTGCCTTGGGAAGATTGCCGCCCAGATCCAGCGATTCATTGGTCAGCCCGATCAAATTCCCCGTGCCTGCATCAAAACGCAGCTTCAGTTGACCTGACCGCACCAGTGTGTCGCGTTGCGCATAGCGGATCAAGAACGTATAAGCCGAACGCTCCCTCTCGTCGATATCCGCTTGCAGCTTCTGCTTGTTCACCCAGTCGGGAAGCATCTGTGCAGCGGGCATCCCCTCTTGCTGAAGCTGAACTTCGGAGATGCTTGCGTCCATGTATTTTTCTGCAAAGCGGAGGGCGGACTGCCTGGCCTTGTCTTTGGACGTGCCGTCAGCTTTGCTTGTTGACAGCTCATTGATTGAAATCGCTTTGATCACGGATGTCTTGGCATCGATGATCACTTTGGCTCGAGGCTGCGGATTCATTCCGTCCGGGGTCCATGTGTACACGATTTCCCGAACCTGTTTTGTCATCTCACCCTTTATTTCCTTCTCCTCGGTTATTTTCTCCTCTTTGTAAATCATGTTCTGCACGTCAACCGCAAAGTCTTCTTTGAGCAATTTTTTTACCGCATCGATTGACGACGCGGTCAGCTTCATCCCCTTGCCGCTGATTTTGCAGGATTCCGCAGGCAGATAATTGTCAACCAGATCGAGTCGCTTGCCGGTTGCGGCATCGATTGCCCCTTTGTACACCGGTACGTAACGCAGGGCGGGATTTCCTTTTTCTGCGGCGTTTGGATCGTATACGAGCTTCATTTCCAGTTGCTTGCCATACGCTTGCTTTGCCTGTTCTGCCGTCAGCCCCGGCGTTGCTTTGGGGAGATTCTTTTTGACCTGATCCTCGCTGGTTTTTCTTTCGATACTGACGATCCGGCCGTTTCCGTCGACATTGACCTTGATCCAGTCCGTTTTTAGCGGTATCCCTTGCACCTTTTCATAGAAGGTGACACATGCTGTGCGATCCTCTGGATAGGTATGATCGTCTATTGCTACACTTTCATCCATTTGGTAATCCCCGTGGAACAACGCATTTGCAAAGGCTTTGGCTTTTTCTCTGGCAATTGCCTTGGCTGGCGCTTTGGTTGGCTCAGTTTCGTAGCGAATCGACGCCTTTACGAAGTCGCCTGTTTCACTGTCGATTGTGATCGACACGGAGGTAGGCTTGCTTTTGCTGTCGCTGGCTGAATAGGATACCTTCCAGGTCGAATGATTCAGGGAATTGCCTTCCTGTACGATTGCCCCGCGAAAAATCATTTTTTCGGTTATTCCCAGCGCAGCCAGTACGTCTTCTGCGCTATCCTGGACAAATCCGGGCATATCACGCGGCGGCTTGGCTGCACTGGCCACCAATGAATGTGATTGCACCGGAGCAGCCATTGCCCAGGCCGGGGATGCGAGCAGGCACATTGCGACGAAAGGGAGCACGAACGTTTTTTTCTGCATGGTCAATAACCTCCGAATATTTCGAATGATGATTATGCCCCCCCGCCCTCAGCTTGGGGTGGGGGGCTTGTTCTATTTTTGCTTGCGTTTCTTCGCTTCCAGCAAGCGATTGAACGCATCCGACTGGGAGTCAGCTGGAGTCGATGCCGACGCTTTCGCTTGGCTTGAAGTCGTTGCCGGTCTATCAGCAGACGGCTTGTTCAGGGAATGTTCGTTCGATACAGATGGTTTCCCTGCCATCGTTTGATGAGTCACTGTACGAACCTGACTCGCTGCCGCACTTCCGTGACTGGCCCGCTCTTTCGAAGCGGCAAGCTGCTGGAACACGCTCGCCGGAGCCGGTCCAGCGGTTGCAACCTTTCGCTGACCGAACACGAACTGCTTCATTCGCTGCCACCACATCTCGGGCAGCTGCAGCCGGCGCAGCGCGATATCGAGCGGCCAGAGCAGGGCAGCGAGCAAGAGCAGCCACTCAGCGATGGACTGCCGCTCTGACTTTTTCGCAAGCTGTCCGGAAAAGACGGCAGCAGGCTGTGTGATCAGTGCTCCCTCTGCCGTTTGGACCATTTCCTTGAGGCGCTCTTCACCGTCTTGCCTGATGGCGTATTCCGGTGAGTACGAGATGGTCAGCCCTGCCGTTTGACTGGCGACGATGCTGTCCCCCTGCTTTTTGAGCACCTGCATCAGGTATGTCCCCGGTTCACCGGCAGCAAATGCGCCGCTCCATTTGCCAGGGGCGGTGGCTTTCAGCGTCACAACCTCTCGCTTCAACTGGTCGTTTACGACGACTGCTTCCATCGACTGCGGCATCGGGGCTCCGGCTGGCATCGTCACATCGATCGTCCCCTGCAAACCGTCGAGTCGGGTCTCTGTTCGCCATTCGCCGTTGTTGACCTGCGGCAGCGTCCAGCTGACGAGATCGCTCCACAGCTTGCTGTTGCCTGCCCAGGCAACCCACTGCGGGGCCCACTGGCCTTCCAGATCGCTCGTCCAGGCAACGGCCCGGCCCAGTCCGTACTGCCATCTGGCAAGGATCGGATCGGTATCGGCGCTGGTCAAGACCTGCTCAGCGGTCGTCTTCGGGGTCGTCGCGATGTAGGCGTGAATCGGCGGAACGCCTTGACGGAGAGCAGCCAGATCGCTACCGCCTGACTGTATCGGCACCTGTGGCTTCTCGACGATAAACGTCCGGCTGGCAAGCGCCGTCTCTTTGCTGAAAATCTGCGGAATCGTCGACGGGTCATTCGCGGCATAGTACCGTCCTTCCCCGAGCTTGGCGAGATCCTCCAGCAGTGCCGTATCGGCATCGTCACCGACGGCGACAGTCGAGACGGTGATGTTTTCATTCGTCATATTCTTGAGCAATTGCACGTAGTCATCGGTTCTGCCGGACTGCCCGTCCGTCAACAAAATCACGTGCTTGCGCTGTGTATTGACACCTTTGATCTGCTGGTACGCCATTTGCAAGGCCGGGTATATGTCCGTTCCGCCGTCTGCGCGAATCCGCCCGATCTGCTCCTGAATCTCCGGCAAATTCGTCACTGGCTGCGGCGGAACCACTTCCCACGGACTGCCGTCAAACGCGATGACGCCGACTTGATCCTTTTCGTTCAGCATTTCCGTGGCGCGGATCGCCGCTTCCCGGGCCAGCGCCATTTTATTGCCCCCGTTCAGTCCGGAATCCATGCTGCCCGACTTGTCGATGACGAGCATCAGACCGAGCGAAGGCAGCTTTTCTTTGCCTCGCAAATCCATGTAGACAGGCAACGCTTCTTCGATCGGCGTCTTGAACCAGCCGCCCATGCCAAAGCTGTTTTTCCCGCCCGTCATGATCAGCCCGAGCCCCAAGTCCGAGACGGCGGTACGGATGCGTTCCATATCCGCTTGCTTCAACTGCATGGCCTCGACGTCGGCAAGAACAATGGAAGCGTACTGCTTGTAGCCTTCCAGTTCTTTCGGAAGCAGCTCGGGCGGTTTGCGCTCCACTGTGACGCTGCCCGCTTGCAGGGCGTTGACCAGATTGGTCGCAGCGCCCTGGTGTCCTTCGACGATGAGCACTTTCGGGGTGCCGTCGACGACCGTGTAGGCAAATGCCTGGTTGTTTACCTGCGTGGAATCGCGGTCGGCAAAAACCTCCACGCGATAGCGGTGAAAGCCTTCCTGCCTGGAGACTTCCGGAAAGACGAAGCGATTTTTGCCTTTCTCTAATTGCACCGCTTGCTTGCCGACCTCCTGGTTGCCCTCGTACAAGCGCAATGTCGCGTGCGTCGCCACGGTGCTCTCGACTTCCGCCTTGATTTCAAACGCTTCGCCCAAATACAGGTGGTCGGGGATTTGCACCGACGACAGGACGACTTCATCAGCTTGCGGCTGCTGCAGCGATACCGCTTCAAAGGCAATGCCCCGCTCCTTGGCCAGGGCGATCTCCGTCAGTGCATCGCCGTGGGTGGCGAGCCCGTCGGAGAGCAAGACGATTTTGCCGCGTGCCGTACTGGGTATCATCCCGGCGGCGAGACGAATGCCTTCAGCCAAATTGGTCGCATGCGGCCCGACATCGACGCCGAGCTGGGTTACATCCGTTCTCGTCGTGATCGGCTGCTCTACCCCGGCTGTCTGCCCGACGGAAACGATCCCGTACTGGTCGATCGGCTGTTTGTGATTGACTGCGTCCTGTAAAAACACAGGGATTCTGCTGTCCGCCTTCATCGAAGCGGAACGGTCGACGACAAAAATGACCGTCTCGGCGCGAACCGGTGTGACGAGCTGTGTCCCGGCGAGTGCGAGAATCAAAAGCATGAACAGAACTGTCCGCATGCCGGCGACCAGCGCCCGCCGCTTGAATGGCATCGCGGATTTGGCCCGCCACCAATGGATGATGAGGAATGCAGCCGGGACGAACAAAAGCAGATAAAAGGGATGGAGGAAATTAATACCCACGCTGATACACCCTCCATTCCGCAAACAGGATGAGCAGGGCCAACAGTACGAACCAGGTCGTGAACTCCTGGTAGCCTAATGGACTGGCCTGCTGATTCGGCGTCACCCCTGCTGGCTGCTCATGCTCTTTAGCTGACTGTCCGTTTTCTGTGCCGTGCTGGTTACCCCCGCCTGCCGCGTAGATGGTGTGCGGCGCGATGGCGGACTCCGCCTCCCGCATCTGTACCGGAAACATCCGCTTGACGGTTTGCCCGGCCTGATTTTCATTCAGGACGAACAAGCCCGTCTGCTCGGGCAGCTGATAGACGAACGAGCTGCCAGCAGCCGTTACTTGCTGCACCGTGCCGTCCGGCAACGTTAGCGTGCGTTGTCCGGCACCCGGGGTCAGCGGGATCGTCATCGGCTCACCAGGATAGCCTGTGCCGATCGGAAGCGATTTCGCCGGCGAAAGCCAGGTCAGTGCATTCTGCATAAAGATCGGAAACGCGGGCCGCAGCGGGAAGTCCGACTGGTGCAAATCAAAAGCGACAATGACGACACGGCTGGCACCGATCGTACCGGAGTAAATCAGCGGGTCATCGCCGCTTTTGAGCAAGCGCTTCATTCCGGGCAGCTCGCCGAGACGTGCGACTTTCGCCACATGGACGTCTTTCACGTCAACGTACTGCATCAACGGATCCGCCTTTTCCACGAGCTCCAGGCGTCCGCCAGCCTCGACCAGCCCTTTGTAAGGCAGCCAGTCTGTGGCACGGTTCGGTGCAATGAGCAGCACGTTTCCCTCCGGCAGCTTGTCGGGCACTACGCCGTCAAACACCCACAAGTCGGCGGGCTTTGCTCCTGGCTTTGGCAGTGTATTCATATTCTCTACTTGCAAATTGCCACCGAGCTTCAGCACTTCGTGAAGAAAGCGATTGCCCTGTGGCGCGACGAGCACGGCACGCGTCTGTGCTGCTGCAAACGGCACACTCCACAAGCGGTTGTCATCGTCCAGGGCGTCGCCCGGCACTTCCAGAACTGCTTCATACGCAGCGCTTGGCGGAAGCGCAGCAAGCTGAATCGTCTTGCTCTCCCCGGCACCGACGGTAAAGCTGGCCGCATCGAGCAATCGCCTGTTCAGATCGTAAACGACCAGCTTGCCCGTTCTGCTCCGGACGCCGTGATTGTCGATCCGGACCAGACCGGACATACCGGCTTCGGTCTGCTCGGTGACAAACGTGCCCAGGGCGACATTTTCTTTCGTCACGCCGACCTGCACGAATTGAAATGTCCGCGGGTCAAGCGAGCGCAGCTGTGTATCCGGGATTGTGTCCGAGCCGCCATCGCCGATCCAGACAATCCCACTGTCCGGTTCTGTCGCAGCGATAGCCTGGGCGAGTGACAGCGTCGTCGCCATATCTGCCGTTCCCTGACGGACATGGATCGCGGACAACGCTTTCTGCAAATCCTCTCGTTCGCTGCTTTTGGCGATGAGTACTTTCGGCTCTCTGCCGGCTTCGATCAACGTCATGGTCTGATCGCCGCGCAAATGCTCAATCAGCTTCTCCGCTTCCGCCTTGGCCAGGTCAAAGCGCGTGCTGTCGCCTTCCTTTGCCTGCATGCTGCCGGAGGAATCGATCACCATCACGGTATGGGTGGTCGCCGTCCCTTGCGTCGGCAGCGCCGGCTGAAGCAGTGCGAGCACGAGCAGCGCTGCTGCCAGCAATTGCAAAATCAGCAGCAGGTTGCGCTTCAGCTTTTGAAACGGTCGACTCGCTTCGAGATTGGCCAGCATCTGCTGCCACAATAAAATGCTTGCCACATCGCGGTCTTCATACTTCCGCTTGAGGAGGTACAACAACAGGATCACAGGGATTATCAGAGCGACCCATAGATAGTGAAGTGCCATCCACTGCATGTGTTCTCTCCTCCTTTACCGGATGATTCCGCGCTGCTTCAGGACGTGAAAGAGAATCTCTTCCAACGGCTGCTCGGGCGATACGTCGACATAGCCGATGCCGCGGCCAAACGCATACGCCGCCAGCTGCTGGCGATACGCTTCGACCGACCGCCGATACGCGGCCAATAGCTGCGGCGAAAACGAAATTTCTTTGTGCCGCTCCGTTTCGCTGTCAATCAATCGCAAACCGCCTTCGTATCGCGGATCACGCTCTTCGGCGGTCATGAGCTGGATCAGATGCACTTCCTGTCTGGCAGCCTGGAGAAAATTAATTCCCTGCTCGTACCCGTCTTCGTAGAGAAAATCGGAGAATATCAGGGAGACCCCCGGCTTTCCCTGCACAGCCTGGCCTGAGCGAAGCGCCTGGTTGATCGCCCCGGGGCCGCCGCAGCCAAGCGACTGCAAAAACGCAAACAGCTGCCGGACTTTGCCTTTTCCGTGCAGCGACCGGAGCGAAGCCCGCACCGAATCGTTGAAAGCATAAACCGAGACGTAGTCAAAATGATGCAGGGACAGGTAGCCGACAGCGGCAGCGAGCTGAACGGCCCGGAGAAATTTGCTCGGTTCGCCGTATGACATCGACGTGCTGCAGTCGATGTAGAGCGAAATATGCAGCTCCTGCTCGTCGAGAAATTTTTTCAAAAACAGCTTGCCTGATCTGGCGTAAGCATTCCAGTCGAGCTGGCGGAGATCGTCGCCTGGCGTGTACGGGCGGTAGTCGGCGAATTCGATCGAACTGCCCGTACTGCGCGACCGCCGTTTGCCCGTCTGTGTCCCTCGCGCCATCCGGCTGCTCGCGACCTGCATCCGTTCGATCCGGCGCAGCAGCTCGGGATCAAGCAAGCGTTCCTCGCCGCTCATCGCCGCTCCTTCGCCAGCGAATCCAGCACCTCGCGGACAACTGCATCAGGATGGATGCCGTTGGCTTCTCCCTCAAAGTTTAAAAAGACGCGATGTCTGAGCGTCGGCAAAGCCACAGCGTCGATATCCTCATACGCGCAATTGAACCGTCCGGCCAGCAACGCCCGCACCTTGGCAGCGGCAATCATCGCCTGTACGCCGCGCGGCCCGGCTCCGGCCTTGACGTACTTGCTGACGGCTTCACATGCGGTCTCTGTGGGATGGGTCGCCAGAAGCAGTTTGACCGCATAGGCGAGCACGTCGTCAGCGACGAGAATTTCCCTGGCCATTTGCTGGACTGATTCGATCAGACTCCCGGATGCGACTTTTTCTACGGTGCCTTCATAGACGCTCGTCGTCCGCAGCACAATCTCGCGCAGCTCGTCTTCCGTCGGAAACGGCACGTCGATTTTGACCAAAAAGCGGTCCAGCTGCGCCTCAGGTAGCGGATATGTGCCCTCATATTCAAACGGGTTTTGCGTCGCCAGGACAAAAAACGGCTCCGGCAGCGGTCGGGTAACGCCACCGACGGAGACCGTATGCTCCTGCATTGCTTCCAGCAAAGCACTTTGCGTTTTGGGTGTCGCCCGGTTGATCTCGTCGGCGAGCACGACATGGGCAAAAATCGGACCGGGCTGAAACTGAAAGTGCTGTTTGCCAGCTTCATCAACTCGCAGCAAATTCGTTCCGGTAATATCGGACGGCATCAGGTCAGGCGTGAACTGGATGCGTTGAAACGACAGCTCGCACGCTTGTGCCAGCGTCTTGACCAGCAGCGTCTTGCCCAAGCCCGGCACCCCTTCCAGCAGGACGTGCCCTCCGCAAAAGACAGCCCACAGCATTTGCTCGATGACGTCGCGCTGTCCGACCATGACCTTGCCGATTTCTGCTCTCACCCGTTCGATCTGCTGCAGATATTCGTCCAGCTTTTCTGTTACTGGCATTGTTCGCACTCCTCTCTCTTTATGTTCCTCTCAAGCATCTCGATGAAAAGCTGTGAGGGGGACGATCTATTTCCGGCCTCATGGCTCGATATTTTGGAAGTAATCTTTTACGATTGCTTTATAGTCGCCGGGAATCGTGCTTCGCTCCATGCTTTCGCGGCTATACTGCGCATATTGCTGATACACCTCTTTATACGGACGGGCTACGCCGGAGGAGACTTGCGTCGTGCTGCTCTGCCTCGTCTCGTCGGGACCTTCGCCAAGCGGGCCGCCGACGGTTTCCACAGGGCCTCCCTGTCCGTCAATCCGTTCGGACGGAACCGTCACCAGTTCGTGGGAACCGTCTCCCAGGCCGGCGCCTGCTCCTTTTCCGCCCGTTCCGAAGCCCCCATTGCCAGAACCGTTGCCAGAGCCATTGCCCGAGCCGTTGCCCCCGACGTTTCCGGACCCATTTCCGGAGCCATTGCCGCCAGCGTTGCCGGAGCCATTGCCATTAGCAGCCCCATTCCCTTGGGAAGCATTTGCGCCAGCACTGCCGCCATTGTTGTTTCCGCCTGCGCCAGTATTGCTCCCGCCGCCAGCCCCGCTCGCCGTTCCGCCCGCTTGACCTGCACCTGCTGAAGCACTGCCGGCTCCCGCACCACCTGCTTGGGCAACTGTATTACCCTGTATTTGCGATGCCGTAGCGAGCGTCATCTGCGCTTGTCCCAGCGCCTGTCTCGACTGCGCCATTTGGGCAATCATCGCTTCCGCTTGGGCCGTCTGCTGCAGAACGGGCATTAAGCCAGTTTGCAACTGCTCCATGGATGCCGCCGTATCGCCTTTTGCCATCGCTTCAGCAGCAGCCTGCAACGCGTCGGCCATCTGCCTGGCCTCTTGCGAATTGGCTGCTTGTGCTGCCTTTTGGCCCTGCTCCGCTGCCGCCTTGAGCTGATCGGCGAGTGCTTGTTTTTGCTCTGGCGACAATTTTTCCACGTCCTTGGCAATTTGCGCCATCGCCTGCTGCAGCGCCTCCTGATCCATTTTTTGCATCGCTGCCAGCGCTTGCTGCAGCTTGGACTGCCCTGCCAGCGCTTGCTGCATCTGCTTCAGCGCATCCAGCCGGGCTTGCTCCTGCTGGCTCAGCTGCTGCATCAGCATTTCCGTCTCCTGCAGCGCATTCAACTGCTCAAGCGGATCTTCGGCCTGCTGCAGATTCAGCTTCAACTGCTCGTACATCTCGGCAAGCTTATTTTTTTGCTCAGCGTTGAGCGCTTCATTTTCCGCCGCCTGCTTTTCCGCCTCGGCAAGTTGCTCGGCCGCGCTGTTGACGGCTTCTTGCTGCAAGGCTTGCTGCCGCGACCCTTCATCGAGCGGATTGGCCACCAAGAGCAGCGCCATCCACAGCACGGCCAGACCTGGCAGCACATACCTGTCTCGTCTGCCGAGCTGCCACACCTGGATACTGGCAAGCACCTGCGGCAATGCCTTTTCCAGGCGCTGGATGGCATCTTCTCGCTGCATCCGGGCAATCACCGAAGCATTGCCGCTGTAGTCGAGCGCTGTTCTGACCCGCTCGGCCAGCCCGTTGCGGTCCGCTACTGCTGCTGCCGTCCGTTCGTTCGGACGATGCATGAAGGCATGAACCAGGCCTGCCAACAGCGCAGCCAGCAGCAGTGCCGCAGATATTTCCCGATAGTACAGCGTAAGCGGCAGGAACCGGGCGATGATCAGCAGCGCTCCGCCGATACTGAGTCCCCCCAGCAGACAGATCAGTTCTGAGCGAATGATCGTCTGGATGAACAGCCGTTTGCGAATGGGCTCAAGCAGCGCCTGAAGCCGATCTTCTTTTGGTGCGAACACGCAACCTCACCTCCGCTTTAAGCTTGAACCATGCCCGGTTTACTCGCTGCTGGCGGCTTTTCCGGCCTTCTTGAAGATCGGCGTCCGCACCGGCTTGATCAGATGAATGGCATAGGCCAGCGCGAGGACGGTAATCAGCGCGAAGACGAGAAAGTACAACCAGTACGCCCGAATCGGCAAAGTGGAATTACCCGTGAAAAACCGCATGACTTGAAAAATATCGAGTATGGCCACGATTGGATTAAGGCCCATTAACAGGTCGGGCAAGGCTTCAACCAGCTTGCTCGGCGTATAGTGCGCCACTTGCTGCTGATGCTCGATAAATCGGTTCAGGACGAATGAGAAAAATGCCGTACCTGCCGTGTAAATAAACAGCACTGCATAAGTGGCGACGGTGGCGATCCCCGTGCGGCGGAACACCGTCGAAAAGAGCACCCCGATACTGCCTAAGCCGAGCATCGTGATCAGGTAGAAGGCGAACACCTGCAGGATTTGCAGCGGTGCGATCCCCCCGTACAAAAAGACGATGCCGTACAGCGGCATGGAACTCAGCACGAGGAAGATCATGAACGCAAGCGACGACAGCCATTTGCCGAGAATCAGCTTGGTCGGTGTAATATTGGTCGTCAACAGGACGCTCAGCGTCTGCCGCTCGCGATCCCCGCTAATGACGCCTGCCGTCAAGCCGGGCGTGAAAAAACAGACCAGGCCGAGCTGCAGCACAGACAAAAACATAAAAATGATCCGTACATTGTCGGGGTCGAACCGGGATCCCCAGCCTAAGAGCATGTACATGAACAACAGGGCAATTCCGCCCAGAATCAGCAGATAGATCATCAGCATCCAGGCCGAGCGATTGCTGCGCATCCGCACTTTCAGCTCGTTAAGCAAAACGGGATTTCTCAAGTGGCGGCTGATATTCATGACCCTACCCCTTTCGTGATCTCCAAGAAAATTTCTTCCAGATTGCCGCTCGCCTCACCGAAGGAAGCAACCGGCAGACCGGCACTGGTCAATTGCGCAAGCAGTGCCACCTGTTCGTTATCTGTACCGGTAAAGCCGACCGAAAGTGTATTGCCTTTTCGCGTCAGGTTGGAGATCGACGGCAACGCGCCCAAATGCTCCATCGCTTCTTCCAGACGGTCCAACAGGCGGATGTTCAGCACTTTTTGTCCTTGCATGCGGGCGTAGATCTCATCCACGTTCCCGCTGGCGATCATTTCACCGGCTTCAATAATCCCGATGACATCGCACATCTCCGCCAGTTCCGGAAGAATGTGCGAGCTGATGATGATCGTCTTGCCCATTGTTTTTAGTTCCTTGAGGATTTCCCGCAGTTCAATCCGCGCCCGCGGATCGAGTCCGGAGGCCGGCTCATCCAGAATCAGCACATCCGGGTTGTGTACAAGGCTGCGGGCCAGTCCGAGGCGCTGCTTCATTCCCCGCGACAGCGAGTCGACATAGGCGTCACGCTTCTCTGTCAGACTGACCAGCTCGAGCAGCTTCGGAATGATTTCCTTGCGCTCATGGCTTGGAATGTCGTAGTTGGAAGCGTAAAAGTCGAGGTACTCTTCTGATGTGACATTGTCATACACTCCGAAAAAGTCTGGCATGTAGCCAATGCGCTTGCGCACCTCGCGCGGATGCTTGGTCACTTCGAATCCGCCCACGTACGCGCTGCCGCTGGTTGGCGCCAGCAAAGTAGCCAATATCAGCATCGTCGTCGACTTGCCCGCGCCGTTTGGCCCGACAAAGCCAAATACCTGACCGCGCTCGATCGTCAACGAAATGCCCTTGAGCGCTTGCATGCTGCCGTAGCTCTTTTTCAAATTGTCGATCTGAATCATCTAGTTCACCACCTTGCCTTCTACGCTAATGACGGGCAGACCCAAATGCCGCTGGTCGGATTCCTGATGGGAGAACTTCACCCGCAGCGTTCCATCAGGGGCGATATACTCTCCGAGCGCTGCCCCAGACAGCTTGTTGTCAACAAACACGTCTGTGTACGGTGTATATGTGTTGGACTTCCAGTTAAACACCTGCTTGTTGAACGACGTCCCGTCATCAGACCAGGAATACAGTTGGACCTGTGTCGGAACAAACGGTTTGGTCCCTTGACGGATCGAAAAATCCAGCGTGATCTCGCCGGCGTTCATGTAAAATCCGTCTTCTCTCATGTCCGCATTTGCCGTGCTTTCCACGAGTACAGCCGGAAATGTCCCCGCCGGAAAGAAGACGTACCCGTCAGCAGACGGCTTCACCTTGACGATGCTGGAGATGAGTGTCAAATCATTCGGAACAGTCTTTTCTCCTGGGATCTCCCATTCAACCACAGGGTCGTCCGTCCAGCCGAAGAACTGTACCTGATCGCCCTGATAAGATCTGCCGCCTCGGTAGCGGTAATCGAGGAAGTCGAGCATGCGGTACTCACGGCTGTTTTCATAGCCTTGCTGACTTTTAACATCGTTCGGGATCAGATCGTAGAGCGGAAACGTCTGCCGTCTTCTTCCATCTTGAAGCGAAGTATCCGTCGCTACGTTGACCTGAACGGATGCGCCTAGTGCCAAGGTGCCCAGCTGCTGTGTGTTCTTTCCATTCACCATCACTGCGTCACGAATGGCGTATTTGGTTTTATTCACGATCGTTCCGACGAGATTGCCCTGTTCATAACGCAAATCCGACTCGATGGCTCCGGCGTCCTGTATTGTCTTTTGCGAAGCGGCGCTGCGGATCGACCAGTGCTCAACCCCTTTGTACTCGATGCTGGCGGTCGTTCCTGTCGTATTGACCCACGTGCTCGAAGCATCTTCTTCACCACCGCCGCGAAACATATTGCGCTGCGGCAAAGCCATATCTACACCAGTTAAGCGAAGCTGATAATCGCCGCCGCTCGGGACAAACATCGAGCTGGCCGAGGTAGCCACCGCTTGCCCCGCGCCATCCAGCACCACATAGCTCATGTTGGCGAGCTTCACTTCGGTGCCGCGCTGGAAGACTCCGTATCCGTAGATCACTACACAGGTGAGAACGGCAACGGATGGGACGACTCCCCACAAGTAACCGCGCCGCTTTTTGCCGCGGAACAGGAAAAACAGTACAGGGCCGACAATAACCGCGTAGCCGACGAAAAACAACGTCAGCAGCATAAAGTTGGGTGCTTCCAATGACGGAAACGTCTCAGCGGCGCGATTGAGCGAATAGACCTGATCCCGGCCGTACGGATTCGCATTCTCCCCGCCCTGTCCGCGAGCCTTGAGCAGCACCTGGGACCAGAGCTGGCTGTTTCCTGACCAGCTGGCCAACGGCTCTTCGGCCAAGTCATAGGCCGCATAGACAACTTTGCCGCGCCCGGCGTCTCCCACCGCGATGATCGGCATGCCGTCCTGCTGATACAGCACCAGCCCTTCCTTGACCGTAGCTTTGCTAACAGTCAACGGCTGTGTCAGGACAGGCGGATTCTGCTTCCCCCCTGTCGACAGCGAGGAGATTTGTGGAAGCGTCGCCGTCCCGCTGACTGTTACCGGCGAGAGGTCGTCAAACTGCCCGCCGAACTTGCCGAAGTGTGGGCCTCCCGCCAAAATAAGCGTACCGCCCTGCCGCGTCCACAGCTTGATCGCCTGCACTTGCTCCTTGCTTAATTGATCGAGCGAATAGTTGTTCAACACGAGATAGTCGAGCATTTGCATCGACGTGTACGAATCCGGGACGTCCTCAGCCTTCATCGCAGCGAGCCGTACCGGCGAGGGAAAGCTCGTCTTGGGCAATGCTGCCAGGAAATTGGCTGTATCCGGATCAGTAGCCATGACTCCGATAAACTGGGTGTCCCCATCAAAGCGCCGACCGCCAATCTTCTCCTTGGCTACTTCCGTGCTGCCTTTGACCAAACGAACGACCTGTGTCGACTGCAAATTTTCACCGGGCACCATCAGCGTAATCTTCTTCGTAGCGCCTTTGCCGACGGAGACAGGCTGATAGTAGGTCGCCGTGTATTCATTGCTCTCCTTTGCCTCCATGATCAGGTTGCCCTCAAAGTCACCGCCGCCGTTGGCAATCGTGACGTGCAGCGGCACCATCCGGGCGTCTTTGTACTCGCCGCCGATGCCGACCCGAACCTCAAGCCTGACGTCGCCTTCCCCCAGCGCAGTCGCTGGATAAACACCTTGGAGGCCGGCGACGAGGATCAGGCAGAAGATTATGTAAAATACTTTGTTTGTGACGTATTTCATAAAAAGACTACCCCCGCAGCGTAATTTTGGTTCACGTCAAATAAGACGTAATAGACGGCATTGTGGTTTCATTGATTTGTCTGAGTCTTCGTTTTTGGTGAGCAAAAAGCGATTGACTGAATGTGTTTCGAGGTGCAGTGGTGGGGAGTGCGACAAGAGAATAGGCTGGGTCCGGAGCAGAGCTCAATAGAAAAAGCCCTCGCAAGCAGACTGTACAAATCATCCGTACATGTCTGCCTGGGAGGGACATCGTTAAGTCATCTTATGGACAGCATTCATGTTCTGGTCAAATGTCGGGCAGGCTCAGCGGCTTACTTTCGCACGTGCCGGACGCTGCGGATTTTTTCCGCCAGACGCGAGAGAACGACTTCCACCGAGCCGCTGTTTTCGCTGATGTCGTACTCGTTAATGTTGATCCGCAACACCGGACAAGCCGAAAAGCTGTCGATCCACGCTTCGTAGCGCCGGTACAAGTCCTGCCAGTACGCGTCCGGCGTCTGCTGCTCCATCGGACGGCCCCGCTCTCTGATCCTGGCGATGATGTCATCGTAGCTGCCCTCGAGGTAAATCAGCACGTCCGGATGAGGAAAGTAAGGAGTCATGACCATCGCCTCGAACAACTGCGTGTACGTCTGGTAGTCTTCCTCGCTCATGTTCCCCTGCTCGTACAGCATGCGGGCGAAAATCCCCGTATCTTCATAGATGGAGCGGTCCTGGACAAAGCCGCCGCCGTATTCGTACATGCGCTTTTGTTCTTTGAAGCGCTCTCCCAAAAAGAACATTTGCAAATGAAAGCCCCAGCGCGCCAAATCTTCATAAAATCGGCCCAAATACGGATTGTTGTCTACTTTTTCCAGCGAGATGCGAAAGCCGAGCATTTCGGCCAAAGCGCGTGTGAAGGTAGACTTGCCTACTCCCACCGTCCCGCCGACAGTGATCACGGCATCGTGGGGAATTCCGTACTTTTCGCGAATGGTACTGTTCGTAAATCGTGACATCTGTTTTTCTAGCTCCTATCTGCCTTTGCGATCATTCGGATTAGCCTTCCTTGCCTTTACCGGGCAATACGTATGGCTCGATGAGCCCGAGCACATGAGCCAGATCGCCACTGTTGTGGACGTAATCCAGTTCGTCGCAGGCAATCGTCAACACCTGTGTATGTGGATGCTGCTGCTGAAAAAGGTGCATAAACGCTTCGTAATCGGCGACCAGACGCTCCATGTAGGCGCGGTCCATGTTCTGTTCGATGTTACGATTGCGCATGGCAATTCGCCGCATCAGCGTTTCCAGCGAGCCGGTTAAATAGACGACAAGACCGGCCTCAGGCATATCTGCCGTGAGAATGTCGTAGATTTGCAAGTATTTCGGCAAATGATCCGCACGCAACGAACGGCGGGCAAAAATCGTGTTCTTGAAAATATTGTAATCGGCGGCGACCGGTTTGCCTTGCGTCAAATAGTGATCGGTGACATCCTGCAGCTGTTTGAAGCGATTGCACAGGAAAAACATCTCTGTCTGAAAGCTCCATTCCTCGATATTCTGATAGAACTTTCCGAGAAAAGGGTTCTCGTCGACGATTTCTTCCAGCAAGTGCAAGTCAAACCGCTTGCTGATCGCCCGAGCCAATGATGTTTTACCGATCCCGATCGGTCCTTCGACCGTGATAAACATAGGATTCATAAGTACCGCGTTCCCCCTCGATCTACTAGAGCGAGTTTATTGTAACATGGCTGTCTATTTTTGTCGAAAAGGACTTTTCCTGCCAGCGATGTTCTTGACAACCGCATGGATCAGGTATAGTATGGCGTTGTATGACAGTCAGCACTGACATTCATTTATTCAAAAAGGAGGACGGCAGTGACCAACGACAAAAAGCTAAGCAGTACGGATAAAATGCTGCTGGCAGCCATTGACCTCATCGCGGAAAAAGGCTACAACGGGGTGACCACTCAGGAAATCGCCGCCGCAGCCGGCCTGAGTGAAAAGACGCTGTTTCGCCATTTCGGAAGCAAGCGGAACATGCTTGAAATGGCCTTTGACCGCTTTCATTACGCGGAAGAAATGACGAAGCTGTTTAACGAGAAGCTCGTCTGGGATTTGCAGACAGACCTGCTCCTCATCAGCCGCACGTATCATGAAATCATGGACCGCAATCGGAAAATGATCATGATCAGCATCAAAGAAGAAGGGAATTTGCCCGGTTTTCGCCAGAGAACGCAGAGTTCGCCCAAACAGCTCCTGGACATACTGACAAAGTACTTTACAGCCATGTACGAGCAGGGCAAGCTGATCCAGACGAATCCGGAAGTACAGGCGATGGCGTTTATGCTGATGAATTTCGGGGCGTTTTTAAACGATCTCGATGGCAAGACCAACTTCCCTTTTGTACCGCTCGCGATGTTTATCGAGGAGAGCGTCAAGACGTTTACTAGGGCTTTGGCTCCCTAGTTTTTTTTACCAGCTATATGACAGTCTGTACTGACAGACATTTCTTCCATGAAAGGTGACATTGAAACATGAAAACGGAAACGGTTCAACATTCAAACATGCGTCTGATGCGTGTCGTAATGTTCACCCTCGTCCTCTCGTCGATGAGTGCCATGATGTTCAACTTCGTGCTCCCGCAGATCAGCGCGGCGTTTTCGTTAAGCACGGCGCAAGTGAGCTGGGTCACTTCATCGTATTCGCTGATTTACGGTATCGGCGCGGTCATTTACGGCAAACTGGCTGACCGGTTCAAGCTCAAGCATTTGCTGACATTTGGGCTGTCGGTGCTTGCTGTCGGCTCGCTATGCGGACTGCTTGCACAAGCGTTTTGGATGGTGCTCGTCGCCAGGTGCTTGCAAGCGATCGGCGCAGCCACCATTCCGGCAACAGCGATGCTCATTCCGATCCGCTACTTTGCGCCGGAACAGCGCGGTTCCGCCACGAGCATGGCCTTCGTCGGGTTGGCGCTGGGCGGTGCGCTCGGTCCGGTCATTTCAGCGAGTATCATCAGCTTTGCCCACTGGCGTTGGCTGTTTTGCATCCCGCTGCTGCTCTTGCTTACACTGCCCTTCTACCGGAAGTATTTGCACGAGGAGCAACATGCCGGGACAGGGGGCTTCGACTGGATCGGCGGCGGTTTGCTGGCTGTGACTGTAACCTCGCTGCTGCTCGGCATCACGAATGCAGCCTGGTGGTTTGCGCTGTGTGGAATACTCGCCCTCGCCCTGCTCATCATCCGCATTCGCTCGGTTCCCGAACCGTTTGTCCAACCGCGGCTGTTTACCGACAAGCGCTATACACTGCGGCTGGTGATTGCGTTTTTCACCACGGGAATGGGAATGTCGTTTCAATTTTTAAGTCCACTGCTGTTGGCACAGGTGCAGCAATTGCCGCCGAACCTGATCGGATTTGCCCTGGTACCTGCTGCAGCCGCTTCGGCCCTGCTCGGCCGCAAGGGCGGGAAGCTGGCTGACGCGAAGGGAGCCTCTGCGCTTTTCTACACCGCTTCCGGATTGCTGTTGAGCTGTTTTGCCCTGCTCTCCACCTTTACAGGAATCTCGCCTGTTTTCATTGCCGTCTTTCTGATCCTCGGCAATGTCGGCCAGACCTTTCTGATGATCGCTTTATCCAACTCGATCTCCTTGACCCTGGACAAAAGGCAAGCCGGCGTGGGCATGGGGCTGCTGTCGATGCTGAACTTCATCTCCGGCGGAATGGCTTCAGGGATTTACGGCAAGCTGGTGGACATCGGCTCGCACGGAGCGTGGAATCCGCTGGCTGTCTATGCGGACGGCGTAATTTTCAGCAACATCTTTTTTGCGCTTGCTGTCATGCACGCAGGCATTCTGCTGTTCTACAAGCTCCAGTTTGGCAAAGCGAGCGAACAAGGAAACAGGCAGAGCACAGGAATGAGCGTCTGATGCATCGGATAAAACCGAAACCAGCCATGACTTTCTCCTCATCGCAGAGAAACATGGCTGGTTTATTTGTTCGCCTGAATGGAAAGATGCGGCTGATCTGGATGAAAAGGCTCATCTGTCAAGATGTATTGGAACTGGCGGACCTTGCCGCCCCTGATGTTTGCGCTCGCCGCAGGCCTTCCTTCCCCTTCAGCCAACGTTGCCGCCCTGCGGCAGATATTTGCTTATTTCATGCAACATATGATCTGCAAACGACACCAGCGTGATCTTATCTACGTCGATTTTGCCTTTCTCCTGATCTTCGATATATTCCTGCAAACACCGTTCTACCAGCGCTTGATATGCCAGGGGGACCGCCTTCACTGCCCATTCGCCCGCCTCTTTTTTGGAAGAGACGATTCCTTCCTTTAGAAACAGCAGCACTCTGCAAAGGTTCAGCGCAATGTACACAGGCGAATCAATGATGTCCTGTCGCGCATCCTTTACGTCATGCAAAATCGCGTCGATGTAATACTGCCTGGGTATCTCCGGAAAGACGTCCCGGATCGGCCTGCCAAATAATGTACGTCCGCGCTGGCAGGTGACGACCAGATGCGCTGCCAAGTCGGGGTCTGCAAAACCACCGCAGATGTATTGCTCATCCGCCCGGTATTTCTCGCGATGGTAGGCGGAGTAGTGAAATTCACACGGGGCCGGATGAACGAAGTCTGTCAGCGCGGACTCGAGGATAATGCTCACTTCGATTCCCTGTTCGTTGAGCAGCTGGTCATCGACCGACAGGAGCTTGCGGGCGATTCGCTGCTTTTGTACCGCAGCCAGCGGCTCCTCTGCAACAACGATCACGTCAATATCGCTCTTTTGCGGGTTAAAACACCCCATCGCCAACGAGCCGTGCAAATAAATCCCTGCCAGATTGCCTGCCAGTTCCTCTGCGAACAGATTCACAATTGCTTCTACGTGATGCTGAGTGTCCAAACGACGTTCACCATCCCCTCGCTGGCATACTCGCCGCATCTTTCAAAAAATGATATCCGGTCCACATGCCGGTATCAATGTTCGCTTCTTGCGTCTACCCCAACTGCTTCGCTGATGTGGGTGAACCCGTCTCTGGCCATCAGCCTCAGCAGTTGCTTGTTGATTTGTTTGGCGATACCCGGCCCCTGATAAATCATCCCGGTATACACCTGAACCAGGCTTGCTCCCGCGCGAATCTTCCTGTAGGCGTCTTCACCTGTATAGATGCCGCCCACGCCGATAATCGGAACTTTGCCGCCCACTTCCTGATAAATCGTCTTTATCCATTGCGTCGAGCGCTCCGACAGCGGTCGTCCGCTCAACCCGCCCGCTTCATCGGCATTCGGGTGGTTCGCGACCGCTTCACGGGACAAGGTCGTATTGGTGGCGATCATGCCCGAAATGCCTTCCTCTACGGCTGCATGGACGACGTCGTGCATTTGCTCGTCCGACATGTCCGGCGCCACTTTCAAGAGAATCGGCTTTTTCTTGATGCTGCGAACTTCCATTTCCGCCGCTTTTTCCCGCACGGTGCGAATGAGCAGGCGCAGGCTCTCCGTTTCCTGCAAGTCGCGCAGATTCGGCGTGTTCGGCGAGCTGATGTTGATGACGAAGTAATGGCCGTACGCATACAGCATGTCCATGCACTTGCTGTAGTCGCTGGCCGCTTCCTCATTCGGCGTAGTTTTGTTTTTCCCGATGTTGATGCCGATCGGGACGTCGGAATAAGCAAAGTCCACCAGATGCTGGGAAGCGAGATACGCTCCGTGATTGTTAAAGCCCATCCGGTTGATCAACGCCTGGTGTTCAGGCAAACGAAACAGTCGCGGCTTGGGGTTGCCCGGCTGTCCTTGCGGGGTGAGCGTCCCCACTTCAACAAAGCCAAAGCCAAGCGCACCAAGCGCATGGTACACTTCTGCATTTTTATCAAAACCCGCGGCCAAACCGACCGGATTCGGGAACGTGATCCCCCACAGTTTCGTCTCGAGACGCTTGTCGCGAAATTGGTAGAGCATTTTCACTAGCGATTTACCCGGAGCGGAATTCTCCAGCAGCTTGAGGGCGTGAATGGTCTTTTCATGAATGTCTTCAGGGTCCTGCTGAAACAGATACTTACGGATAAGCTGATACATCGTGGTAGTATTCCTCCCTCCGTTTTCTCAGAGTAGGATACCACATTTTCATAGGGCGGGTAACCTTTCTCGGCGAAAAAGCCGTTAAACGGCGCGAACATGTACTGGTGTGGTGGATTCCGCCGAAAACAGTCGCATGTTGGAAACGATCGGGACGGCGTACCAATTCGTTTGCCAATCGGCAATGTCTGATTACTTTCCGTCATACCCCTTGCTTCTGACTTCCAACGGCAGCCGGACTGTAAAAGTCGTTCCCACCCCTGCCTGGCTCTCCACCTCGATGGCAGCCCCGGATTTCTGGACGATTTTCTTGGTAATTGCCAGACCAAGACCGCTTCCGCTGCGGTTTCGGGTTCTCGCTTTGTCTCCTTTGTAAAACCGGTCGAAAATGTATGGCAGGTCCGATCCGGCAATGCCGATTCCGGTATCTTTCACGACGACGGCCATATGCTCCTTCTCAGTATGAATACTGATAAAAATCGTCCCTCCAGGCTCGGTAAACTTGATGCTGTTCGTCAACAGATTGATCCAGACCTGGTTCAGCAGTTGCTCGTCAGCCATGACAGCCGTTTCCGGCAAGCTCAGCTCGATGTTCAGCCGTTTCTCGCTCCACTGCCGCTCAAGCAGCAGCAGAACCTGCCTGATCTGCTCGTCGAGACGATATCTGGTCGGTTCGAACAGCTCCGTTTCCTTTTCCAGCGAGGCCAAGGTCAACAGCTGTTTGGACAGCGACGAAAGTCTCCTGCTCTCTTCTTCGATAATGGCGAGATAGGCTTGTCGCTGCTCTTCTGTCACTTCACCGGTACGGATCGCCTGGGTGAACCCCTGGATAGAGGTCAGCGGCGACTGAATCTCATGGGAGACGTTGGAGACAAATTCCTGACGCATCTCTTCCAACTGTTTGAGCGCTTTCGTCATTTGCTCGAAATGAGACGCGAGTGTGCCAATCTCATCCTTGCGGGAAATGTCCAGACGAAGCGAGTAATCCCCTTCCGCGATCTTTTTCGTCGCCTTCGTCAAGGTCTTGAGCGGCTTGACGAGATAGCGGGTAAACACGAGAATGAAGAGGATGCTGAGGAAGAACGCCGCGATGAGCAGGACGGCAAAGAGAATATGCACCTCGCCAAATTGTCCTTCGAGATTGGGGCGAACAAACATCGCATATGTTTTGCCTTGGGCATGGAGCGGCAGTCCGATGCTGTTTTTCAACGTATTTTGAAAAAAACCGGTCACAAACAGGCCGTGCTTCTCTTCCGCGATGCCTCGATAGGTCTCTCCATGCAGGACGCGCTCGACGATGCCGTGATCGATCTCTTGCTCCCGAAACGGCGCACCGAACGCTTCCGCCTTGCCCGTCTCATCGAACAGGTAAAGCTGAAAATTCATGTTGCCGATCCGCTTGAGATAGTTGTGCACATCCCCGTCAGAATGCTCTTCATACAGTGCGACGATCTCCTTGCCGATGGCCGCAATCTTTTGCTCATTGTACGTCTTCAAATGCTGCTGATAGTACCAGTTGGCCAGAAGGAAACCGAGGACCCCGCTGCAGAAGACGATTGCGGCAAAGGTGACAACCAGGCGCACATACAGCGACTTCATGGTACGCGAACCTCCAGCTTGTAGCCAAATCCGCGAACGGTGGTAATGACAAAGTCATCTGTCCTGTTGGCGAACCGTTCACGCAGCCGCTTGATGTGAACATCGATCGTCCTGCTGTCCCCGTCAAAATCCTTGCCCCAAATCTGCTCAAGCAATTGATCCCTGGTGAAGATCCGGTCGGGAAAACTGGCTAACTGGGTCAGCAGCTCAAATTCCTTCAAGGGCAGGTGAATCGTTTCGTCACCGGCCTTCACTACGTAGCTGTTACGGTCGATCACTGTGCCGTTCAACGTGATCACCTGCCGGCTGACCATCTGGTAGCGGCGCAGCAGCGCTTTGATGCGAAACAACAGTTCGGCAGGCTCAAACGGCTTCGTCAAATAGTCATCCGTCCCGGCCATAAAGCCTTTTTCCTTGTCCCGCACTTCGCCTTTGGCCGTAAGCATGATGACAGGGATGTCGTAGTATTCGCGAACCTCGCGGCACAGCTCCCAGCCGTTTTTGCCAGGCATCATCACATCCACCACAGCGAGATGAATTTGTTCCGACTCCAGGATGACCGATGCCTCACCTGCATCGGAGGCATCGAAGGTCCGGTAGCCTTCCTTGAGTAAAAAGAAGCGCAGAAGCTCGTGAATGTGCGGATCGTCATCGACAATTAAAATGTTTGTCTTCACTGGCATCTCTCCTCGTCAGGCTATACGCATGCTCACAATCAGCACGACTGCCGCAATCGCCAAAGCAAAGGCGACTGAAAGCACTGACAGCCTTCGCATAAGCCGGCTCAAGCGCTCGGCTTCGGCCTGATTGACTGCTTTGCGCAGCTTCCTTGCCATCAAGGTTACCAGAATCACAAACAGCAGTGCAATCGCCCCGCCGCCTTCTTCCATCAGCTTGAGCCAGAGCGGCTTGCTCTGCCCGAGCAAGCCCATTTTGATGATCAGGCCAAGTCCCGACCCGAACACAGCAAGTGCCGCTATTTGCAAGATCCCCCAGACTCTGCTGCCAAGCATGATCGCTGCTAACGTCTGCTGCTCAGTGACCTTTTTGCTGTTCAGCAACACCAGCATGACCAGCAAAGCTCCAAGCCATAGGGACAAACTGATTATATGGATAAAATACAATCCAGCAAACATGGCGCATTCCCCTTTGCAGATTCATTTTTTATTTCACTACTTTTACAACTGCCTGATCGCTCAGGTTCGAGAGCCCTTGCACCACGACGGAGTCTCCCGGGGCAAGTCCTTTGCCGATGACGACAGATGACGAATTGCGCTCTATTACATCAACCTTCTGTTTGACTGCCCGGTCGCCGCGAACGATGAACACATATGCTGTTCCACTCTCCTCGACAATCGCTTCCACAGGCAAAATGATGCCCAGCTTTCCTTGCACTGCAGTGCTGCCTACATTTGCCCGCATGCCGGGCAGGATCCGACGGTCCGGATTTTCCAGACGAATCTCTACAGGATATAGCTGATCGCCATTTGCCGGAGCCATGCCGACAAACGACACGTGTCCTTTTGTTTCAAGCCGCAATGCGGAAATGCTGATCTGCGTCTCCGCGCCCTTGTAAAACGAAGCCAGGTGCAGCTCGCTTACCTGCAAGTTCACCTTGATGCTGTTCAGGTTAACGATGCCAGCTACCGTGCCCTGCGGGGAGACAGTATCTCCGACGACAGCGGACAGGCTGTCAATCGTCCCGTCCAGCGGCGCTCTGATTTTCGTATCGGCAACCGCTTGCCTCGCTTTTTCCAATGCGACCTGGGCTTGCTCTACGCCGGCAGCAGCAATCGCAATACCGGTCTGGTCCTTGGCGTCTGATACTTCCGCACTGCGAAACGCATTTTGCGCCCGCAGCCAGTCTGCCTTGGCATCATCCAGTTGAGCAGCCGGCAGGGCGCCGGCCTCGACCAGTTTCTGCACGCGTTCATAGCTCTGTCTCGCCGCCTCCAGCGATTGCCGGGCGAGTGCAGTTGAGGTTTGCTCGTCTGTGCCGGCCAATACCGTCTTTGCCTGGGCGAGCCGGGCCTTTGCCTCTGCGAGTTTCGTCTCGGCATCCTTCACGTTTAGCTGTTGCTGGGTGCTGTCCACCTCGCCGATCACTTGTTCCTTTCGTACCGCATCGCCCTTTTTTACATATAGCTTCGTCAGCGTTCCAGTCTGTCGCGGAATGACGCTGCCTGTTTCCTCGGCGACGACACTGCCGATAAAGGTCTGGTTGTCTGACAGCCTCCCCTCCTTCGCTGCCTGTACCGCGACTGTGACTGCGGCTGGCGCTTTCCCTTTCTCTCCGGTATCTGTCTGCCCTGTCGTGCAACCGCTCAGAGCCGAACCAAGTAAGACAGTCAGACCTGCCAGCACCAATCTCTGTTTGGCTTGCTTCATCACGCCTCTTCTCCTTTCACGACTTGGCTTGCGGAATCGTCTCGCTTCTGCCTGCGGAGCTTGCTAACAAAGCGGTGCAGGCTGTCGTAGCCGACTGGTACGACGACCAGCGTCAAAACGGTCGACGTCAGCAGACCGCCAATCACGACTGTGGACAATCCCTTCGACAACAGACTTCCCTCTGATAAACCGAAGGCCAGGGGGAGCAGTGCAGCTATGGTCGCAGCAGCAGTCATCACGATAGGTCGCAGCCGCGTCTGTCCCGCGTTCACAAGCGCCTCGCGCACGGGTACCCCGCTTGCCGTCAACTGCTGGACGCGATCAATCAGCACGATGGCATTCGTGACGACGATTCCGATCAGCATGAGAAAGCCGATCAGCACAGTCATATCCAACACGCCGCGGACCAGCCACAGGCCTACCAGACCGCCGATGGAAGCCAGCGGTAGGGAAAGCAGGATGGCGACGGGTGCCAGCAAATTGCCAAAGGCAAGGACCATGACGAAGAAGACGAGCAGCACGGCCACGCCCATAGCGGCAAACATGTCGATGAAGCCTTTTTGCATATCCTGCTGGAGTCCCTCGGAACTCATGCTCACTCCGGCAGGCAGTTCAAGCTGCTGCAGTGCAAGCGTCTGCCGCTGTGCCACGCCGCCTTTATCGGCGCTGAGAATATCGGCGGTAATCTGGATGTAAGCTTTGCCATTCTTGCGTAGAAACTGGGGAGGAACGCTTTCCTGCTCCAGTGCCGCGATTTCGCCCAGTGAAACCTGCTGGCCCCCCGGTGCTTGCATCCAGAGTGCAGGCATTTGCTCCAGCGTGGCCAGTTCTCCTGTGCCCACTACCAGGTCGTACTGTTTTCCGTTGAGCGTGATCGGTTTTAAGTGAGTCGTTCCGATAGCGGCAGCGATTTCGGCCGATACTTGCCTCGGCGTCAGCTTCCACATCGCTGCCCGATCCCGATCCACCTTGATCGAAAGCTGCCTTTTTTGATCAGAAACATTATCCTTGATATTGGCCAGGAGCGGGTTTTCTTTCAGCTTTTGCTCGATCAGCTCTGCCGCCGTTTTTAACGCAAGGAAATCGCGGCCAGTCAGGACTAGCTGGTAGCCGCCTTGTCCGCCGGCGGCCGGCTTGGAGTACGAAACCTGGGCTCCTGCCGGGATCAGCGGCTCCACGCTGTTTCTCACGCGTTCCAGCGCTTTGTCCTCATCTGTCCCCTGCTTGAGCTTGATCGTCAGATCGGCTACGTGAGACAGCTTCACTTCGCCGCTCCCGGCACCGATTTTGCTTTGCACGTACTGCACATCCTGTTCCTGCAGAAGCGCCGCTTCGATTGTACCCACTCTTGCGCTGGTCGCCTCCAGCGCTGTCCCTGTCGGCATTTTCACTTTCACATAGAGCAGGTTCATGTTTAGTTCGGGCAGGAATCCGCTTGGGAGATTTGCCGCCAGCCCCACGCTTCCAACAAATAGTGCCAGCGTCAGCAACGCTGTCATTCCCTTGTGGGCGAAGGCCCAGTGCAGGGAATGGCGGTAAATGCGGAACAACCGGCCTTCCGTTGCCGCATGTCCGTTACGCGGGACGTTTTTCAGCCCCTGGCGCATCATCACGCTAGCTAAAAGCGGCACTACGGTGACAGAGACGAGCAGCGAAGCCGCCAGCGAACAGACTACCGCCACAGCAAACGGCTTGAAGAAATCGCCGAGAATGCCGCTGACGAAGGCTATCGGCAAAAAGACTGCCGCTGTCGTCAGCGTGGATGAGGTGATCGCTCCCGCCACTTCTCGCACGGCGCCGATGATCGTCTGCTGGTCAGCGCGTTTGGTCTGGGCGTGGCGAAAAATATTCTCGATGACGACGATGCTGTCATCGACAATCCGCCCGATCGCCACTGCCATCCCGAAGAGACTCATCAAGTTAATGGTGATGCCGTTTGCCTTCATCAGCATCACACTGATCAGGATGCTGAGCGGAATGGAGACGAGCACGATCAAGGTCGACTTGACGTGACGCAAAAAGAGAAAGATCGCGATGGATGCCATGAGTATTCCCATGACCCCCTCCCGTGCCATCCCGCCAATCGAGTCTTTGACAAAATCGGAGCGATCGGAAATGATTTCGAACTGCAAATCGGGATACTGCCTGCGGTACTCATCGAGCTTTCGGTGAATTTCCTCGCTGATCCCGACGATGTTGCCGTCGGCCGTCTTGGAAATCTGCACAGCCACCGCAGGCTTGCCGTTCAAGCGGCTAACCGACTGGCGCGTCTGATTCCAGCTTACGTCCGCTACCTCGCCAAGCTGTATCAGCCCTTGGCCCGCTTTGCCTGCACCAGCGACAGAAAGCCAGGTCTGTTTGATCTGATCGAGATTTTCATACTCATTCGACACCCGGACCAGGTAGTCGGTCCCCTGATCGCTGACGCTTCCCACCGAGGAAGCGAGGTGTTGGTCAGATAGCGCCTGAATCAGACCGGATGCCGACATTCCGTAGTGCAGCAGTGCTTCTGCTTTCGGTCTGATGCGAACCTCCTCTTTCTTTGTGCCAATCACTTCCACTTCATTGACCCCGCTGATTTTCTCCAGTTGCTCAACAAGCGTATCCTCGACCAGCTCATGAAAGGCCTTGTCTGTTCGCACCAGGTCGCGATTGCTGATCGCCAGAAAATACATCGGTTCACTCCCGACCGCACTGATTTTCACTTTGGGTCGGCCTGCTCCGGCAGGAAGCTTAACGCTCGCCAGATTGTTTTCCAGCTCCGTTCGGACACGTTCGATGTCAGCCGTGCCCTCGATGGAAACCGTCAGCAGGGAGTGGTTCTCTTCGGAAGCAGAAATGTATTCTTTCACCCCACTAGCCGCAGCGACCGTTTTTTCCAGCGGTTTGGTTACATCTTCCAGGACATCCTCCGCGGAAGCATTTGGATAGCTTGTCGAGATGGTCAGCATGCCCAGTTTGGCCTGCGGTTCGCTCTCGATGTTGATCAAGAGGAATGAAACCGCTCCACCAAAGGCTACGAGCATTGACAACAGGACGATTGCCAGAGGATTTTTTAACGAAAAACGTGTCAACCACTGCAACTTGCCATCCTCCTTTGCTTTCGTAAAGGCCGCGCACGGCGGCTCTCAATCAGCACGAGAACAATATACGGAGCTAATGTGAACATGAGATGAACAAGGTTTGACAAAATCGAAAAAACCCGCTGCCGGTCTAAAACGCAAACCGTCAGCGGGTTTTGCTGCTTTGTTTTTATGAATAACGATCTCCAAGCAACCAATTCCTTTGCGTCCCCGACCGCCAGGGTGACCTCCTACTTTTTCGTTGACTTGGGAGATGGAAGTCCGTTGGCCGTGTTCTGAACGGTATCGCTCATTTCGCGCATTTGGGCTACGATCGTATTTACCGCTTGTAAGCCTTGTACGGTTAATTCCACTGCCTTCTGTGCCAATTCATTCATCTCGGCGCTTTTCTGCGCTATGCTCTCAGAACTGCTTGACAAGTGCAATATCCAGTCAAATGTCTGGGCGACTCTCTCACGCTGAGTTTCGGAAACCATCGAAATTTGTTGGATGGACTGGGCAATCTGATCGGTTGCCTTGGAGCTTTGGTCTGCACTGGCCGACAGCTCTTCTGCCAATGCCGCGACCTGTACAGAAGAGTCCTTCCCCTTGTGGATGATGGTGTGCAAGTTCGCGACCATCCCGTTAAACGAATTTGCCAGCTCTCTGATCTCATCATTTGACTTGACTTCAATCTTCTCAACGGTCAGGTCGACATTGGCAATCCGTCGGGCTGCTCCACTCAATATTTTGAGCGGGAGCACCATTTTCCGAATGATCAAGGAACAAAGGACAATGACCAGTACAGCAAATGCCAGACCGTATCCCACCGTAATCGGCAAACTTTTGGTGATAATATGATGACTTATACTGTCAACTTCCGCCGCACCGATATCAACTCCCAGCATTCCAATTGCCCTGCCTTCGCTGTTGCGGATGGGAACGAACCCACTTACATATTTACCGTATTTGGGGTCTTCGACAATCGACGTGACGATTGGCTCAATTTTCGTTCCGTCTGCTAATTTGGGTAGTGACGCCTCTTTCGGCAGCTCCTCTTTGGTGACAACTCCTGTTGCTTGATCAACCTCTTTTGGTTGGCCGTCTATGTAAAGATACCACTTGTTATTTTCTTCTCCCAATGTATACACATACAACGCACCCGTTTTTTCCCTGTAATCATTTAGCATTGTACGAGTGCGTGTCCGCTCTGATAGTTTTAACGCCACCGACTCTGCGAAATTCTTTGTCTTCCAATATTCGCAGCAGCTTAACTTGTAAATCCATCGGCATATCGCCAATCTCATCCAAAAACAGCGTTCCTTTATCGGCAAGTTCAAAAAAACCCGGTTTCCCGCTTTTCGCAGCTCCGGTAAATGCTCCTGATTCATAGCCAAAAAACTCACTTTCCATCAGACTCTCAGGGATGGCTCCGCAATTCACCTTAATAAACGCCTCCCCTGATCGCTTGCTCTGGTTATGGAGAAATTTTGCAATGACTTCTTTTCCGACTCCTGACTCTCCCCGCAGCATGACAACCGAGTCAAACGGAGCAACCTTTAATGCCGACAGCAGTACCTGTATAAATGACTTCCATCTCGTGATTTTCGTGAAACAAAGTGACAGACTGTTTGGTCTCCAATACTTTTAAGGTGCTGGATACTGGGATAAGACCTTCTTGAACCATATCTCGAATGTTTCTGCCCACTAGCTTCCCTTTTGTTCTTTTGATAAACCGCTCATAAGCTGGATTTATTTTTATAATGGTTCCTTCATGGTCTGTTATTTTGACCCCATCTGATATCACATCGAGTAACTGATCCCATTCCTTTGAGATAACCACAGCATGCTCCCTGCCGACTCCGACATATTTGACAGATTTGTATCCTAATAACCATTGTGCTCAAACAGGTTCACCAAACCGCCAGCCCACCCGTTCTTCAATTCGGATTATGCTGGCAAATACTGTCTTGTACAAATGCTGATTTTTAAACTGCTTCATTTTCCTGTAAATGGGTATCCTCGTAATACGTTCAAAATGAACCAGCTTTGGCAACGTTTCCATTTGTGTGAACAAGGATCTACAGTAAATCCTCTTTGCTGCGTTGTCGATGTGTTACATACGTCCACTCATCGGTTGCAACCGGGGTGGTTTATCCACAGCCCGCCAGGGTTTTCTATTCATCTCGTATACGATCGATTACGGACACTAACCATTCTCTTTCAGCTTGTTTATACACAAGATGGTGCTCAATCGATAAGTCGACCCCTCGGGCAAAACCGTGCTTGGGGACTGCTTTAAGCGTCTCGAGTTGGGTTTCGAGTTTATCCAGGCGCTCCGTTAAAAGCTTAAGCGCTTCCTCTTTCGGGATATGATCGTAGAACATGAGACCAATATCTCCCTTAAAGGTGATTTGGTCCTGCTGTGCCAAATTTTCCCGCAGAAGTTTTTGAAAAAACCGCTCGCCTTCTTCTGTGATGGAATAAACCTTCCTCGGCGGACGGTTCCCTTCCTGCTCCATTTCCACGCTAATGTAACTCCCTTGATTTAACTTATCGAGAATGGCATAGGCCGTCGCTTTCTTCATATCTGTAATCCGTCCAAGATTTTTATCAATAAATTCATTGATTTGGTACCCATGTAAGCTCTGCGTCTTTAAAATGCCTAATAACAAAAGTGCCCGCTCGTCCATTTCTTGCTCCTTTAAGCCGTCTTCTTATGAAATAATTATAGTCAATCTTGACTATAGTGGTCAAGAAATGTAAAAACGGCCTCTTTTAAGAAGCCGATTGCTGATCTCCCCTTATTTGAATATACTCAACCCGACACCGATTAAGTAAGGAACTAGCCATACTGCCCACACAGCAAGGCTAAATCGATGGAATTGCTTCATCTTGTCTTCTCTCCTTTTCCAGAGAACGACAGTAGCCCAAACGGCATGAACAAGCATGAGCAACAATGCTGTCATTCCTGTAATACCGTGCACATTGATTTCATGACGGGTATTTAGTTGTTCCATAAACATGGTGCCAATCGTATCAAACAGCAGACCAGCCCAGAAAAAGGCCAGATGCTTTGCTTTAAGCTTTCCTGAAATTTTTTCGCTCCAAACCCCAATCGTATAAGCCAGTAATGCCAGGTTAATAAAAATCACAGCAAATAGTAACATTTTTGTTTCCCCCTGTTAGTAAGTTTTTCAAAGCGAATGTACTCCCGCAGCAATTGTCCCCCAACCTAACCATTACGCTGTTTTTTGGCCTGATTACGTAAAACATTTCCTGACCAGGCATCAACCACTCCTTTGAAATTCTCCCAAGAATGATTAGTCAAAAAACGATTAGTCAAGATTGATTATTCATTTATATGATAAGTATTGTATGTTATTTTTCCTGATTAATCAATATTGATTAATCACATACTGATTGCCAAATAATGTTCATTTTTATTTGCTAATTTTCTTTTTGCGTTAGAAGAAAAAAGATGCCCCGCGTTTCGTGAACCTGCGCCAACAGGTGTACGAGAGACATCTCCACCCAAAAATCGCCATAGTCATTAGAGGCAACCGACTTGCCACGTTTCCGGCAGGGTTGTTATAGTTCAAACAAGCTGACTTTCGAACTGTGTACAATCGGGTAGGAGGCTACCCATTAGTTGAGCAGCCGACCTCCCACACCACCGTA